>JAGLBK010000241.1 GCA_018260275.1 Deinococcus sp. | reverse complement strand
ACTTCGGCGTGCGCGCCTCGGTCAACCCGTACAACCTGGGCACTGTGGGCGTCAGCTACGCGCAGGGCAACACCAACGGCATCATCGGCAGCCCGCTGCGCCGCGAAGCCGCGAGCATCGACGCCGACCTCAAGTTCGGTCCCGCCACCCTGAAGGGCGCTTACGTGAGCAGCTACCAGACCCAGCTCGTGGCTGACAGCAATCTCGACAATGCAGATAAGGCTGGTTACGTGCAGTTCGGCGTGGACTACATGGGCCTGAAGGTCAATGCAAACTACCGCTACATCGACCCGGCCTTCGAAGACGGTCACGCGGGTATGTCCAGCAACGACGCTGGCTTCTATGCGGGCATGGGCGGCTACCAGAGCAGCGCCCCCTACGGCCCCAACGAAAATGGTTACGGCGCAGACGCCAGCTACGGCTTCGGGCCGGTCAAGCTCGGCGCTTACGTCAACAGCTTCAAAGCGGCAAAAGACAACTATGGTCCCAGCTACGGCCTCGGCGATCGCCGCCAGACGGCCTGGGGCGTCAATATCGGCAGTACCACTATGCGCGGCCTGAACCTGACCGGCTTTTATAACAATGCAGCGCTGGATAGCAACCGGATCTCAGAGCTGTTCGGTAACGACACAACTGAAAATGAATATGACCAGCTCGACACGACTGATCCGCTGTTCAAGAACAGCAGCAGCTTCGGAGTTACGCTGGGGCACGATGGCAAGGCTGCCGACGCCCTGGTCAAAGGCTTAGACATCAACGCGACCTACGCACGCATCTACGATGACAACGCCGATGTGAAGGCATACAAGTATGATGACTTCCGAATTTCGGCGAACTATACCGGCAAATTCGGGCCTGTCAACGTGACGCCCTTTGGCCGCTTCCACTCCTTCCATAACCCGGTGGCCGGACAGGTCATTCCACAGGATAAATACACCAGCATCGTGGGTTACGAAGGCCTGACCAACGAAGTCAACTCCTACACCACGGTCAAGGGCGGCGTGCAGATCAGCACCGATCCTATCGACATCGTGACCAAGCCCAGCCTGTTCGGTGGCGTTTCAGCCCGCAGCACCAAGTTCGACAATCAGAATGACGCGACCACTGAAACCTTCGCCAACGTGGGCGTGACCCTCAACGAGTTCCTGTTCCCCAGCAACAAACTGAGCGTCGGCTACTCGTACTATCAGGGCTACAACCTGGGCAACTCCACGGCTACCGCCGGTGCGGGTGTGGGACGCGGCAACTATGCGTTCTCGGCGAGCGATGACCGTATCTACCGTGATCCGGGCAACGGAGTCGCTCCTTGGGCTGAAGCACAGGGCAACACCAACGTCAAGCTCGACGGCGTATACGGCCAGTGGGAAGGCTGGGGTCTGAAGGCCGCTTACGGCGTCTTCAACTACAACAACCTGACCAACAACACCAAGTCCACTGCGCAGGCCTTCAAGGTCTCGACCAAGATCGTTTTCTAAGCCCGCCTGCCTGAAGCCCAACTTTGATAGAGCTTAAACCGACTTTCCAATCGCGCTCTACCAACTAGCATCACTCCAGAAGCACCCTCACACAAGCCGACTTTCCTGGTAAAAGCCCCTGCCACGCGCGGGGGTTTTTACTTTTGCCCGCTTTTACCTGGTTTTACTTTTGGCTGAGGAGTTTCGCTAGAATCGGGGCATGATGTACGTCTTTGGTCATTTGAACCCCGATACCGATGCCATTGCCTCGGCACTGGTCTACGCCAAACTGCTGCGGCAGCAGGGCACCGAGGCCCAGGCTTTTCGCCTCGGCGACCTGAACTTCGAGACGGCCTACGTGCTCAGAGAGCTGGGAACCGAAGCACCGGCCATGCTGCCCGAACTCGCGCCGGGCGCAGAAGTGGCGCTGGTTGATCACAACGAGAGCAACCAGACCGTGGGCAACATTCACGAGCTGAGCGTCAGGCGCGTGGTCGATCATCACAAACTGGGCGACCTGACGACCAGTAGCCCGCCTTACCTGCGTTTTGAGCCAGTGGGCTGCACCGGCACCATCCTGCTAAAGCTGTACCGCGAGGGTAACGTACAGGTTGACGCCCAGGAGGCCAAGCTGATGCTGAGCGCCATTCTTTCCGACACCTTGCACTTCCGCAGCCCCACGACCACGCAGGACGACCGCGACGCCGTGGAGTTCCTGGCCCCAATCGCCGGAATTCAGAAAGTCGAGGAATACGCGCTGGCGATGTTCGCAGCCAAGAGTGATCTGGGCGACACGCCCGCCGACAAACTGCTTAAGATGGATTACAAGGTCTTCCCTTTCGGCGACCCGGTCAAGCCCGAGGAGTGGGGCCTGGGCGTCATCGAAACGACCAACCCTGGGTACGTTTTCGGGCGTCAGGCCGAGCTGCTGGAGGCGATGGACCGGGCCAAGGCCGACGACAAGCTGGCCGGAATCCTGCTGAGCGTGGTGGACATCCTCAACGAGACGAACCGGACTCTTGTCATCAGCGCCACCGAGGAGAAAGTCATCAAGGAAGCGTTCGGCGTGGACACCAACGACAAGATTGCCGATCTGGGCCACCGCATCAGCCGGAAAAAGCAGATCGTGCCGACGCTGGAAAAATATTTCGCCCCCGAAAGCTGAGAAGTGAAGCCAGCAAAAGCCCCCACCAGTGCATCCGGTGGGGGCTTTGCTGGTTCCGGGTAAAGGCTCAGGCTTGCAGCTCACGCAGCTGCTGATATAGCTCCTTTTCCTGCGGGGTCAGCGACTTGGGCACGGTCAGGTTCAACCGGACATACAAATCGCCATGCCCGCCGCCCTTCTTGGGCCAGCCCTGCCCCCGCAGACGCATCTTGCGCCCGCCGCTGCTACCTGCCGGAACATTCAGGCTGCCGGATTTGCCGCCCAGCATCTGCACCTTGATTTCGCCGCCTAATGCAGCCACCGGCGCGGGCACGTCCACGGTAGTGGTCAGGTCGTCGCCGTCCAGCTCAAAGCGGGCGTCTTCCAGTACCCGGATAGTCAGCAGCACGTCGCCGCCGCCAGGCCCCTGCCCCGCCAGCCGTAGCCGTGCGCCGTCGCGGGTGCCCGCCGGAACGCGCAGGCTCAGGCGTTTGCCGTCCACGTTGATAACCTCGTCGGAGCCTTCGAAGGCTTCCTGCAAGGTCACCTGCAACTCGCCTTCCACGTTCTGCACGAATCTGCGCCCGCCCCCGGAGCCGCCCAGCCCGCCGGACGCGCCGCCGAACAGGTCTTCGAGGTTGACCTGAGCGCCGCCTGGGAAGCCAGCACCTGCAAAGCCGCCGCCCATACCGCCGCGCCCACCGAACATCTGCTGAAAGAAGTCAGAGAACTGGCCGGGGTCGAAGCCGCCGAAGTCGCCTCCACCCTGGAATCCGCCGCCTGCGCCGCCGCCGTAGCCGGGGGGCACCTGTCCGGTGTGGCCGAACTGGTCGTACACCTTGCGCTTTTCGGGATCGGAGAGCACCGCATAAGCCTCGCCGATTTCCTTGAACTTGTCGGCGGCCTTCTCGTCGCCCTGATTTTTGTCAGG
>JAGLBK010000240.1 GCA_018260275.1 Deinococcus sp. | reverse complement strand
GCGCAACTCGCCCCGACCGCGCCGCGCCCGGTCCACTGGAACGCGCCCGCCCTTCAGACGGGTCTGGCGTGGTGGGGCAGGCGACAGACCGACGGTGGTTGACGCCGCGCTGCCGTTCAATTTGCTTGGCCTGCTGGTTCCGGTCGGCAAACCTCAGCCTGCATCAGTTTCAGGTTCCTTTCAGCAAGTGTGCGACAGCCATTCATAGGCATTTACAGGCATTCTCAGGAGTAATCAACGTGACATACGGTAACAACCGCAACAAGAGCAGGTACGGCGGCAAGGGTCCAGCCGGGCGGGTAGCGACTTCGGTCGGCGGAAAACCCAGCCCCTGGACAGCCCTTTTGCTGCTGCTGGCCCTGCTGCTCAGCATCGCCTTCATCTGGCGGCCCTGGCAGCACCCCGCTACGCCCCTTTCCCTCTGGAACGACAAATACCAGTTCATGACGCTGGGCCTCGACCTCAAGGGGGGCCTGCGCATCGAACTGGCCCCCGAGAACGGTACGGCCACCAAGGACGAACTTGAGCGGGTCAAGACCGTCATCGAGAACCGCATCAACGCTCTGGGCGTCGCCGAACCCACCGTGACCGTCTCGGGCGGCAAGCGCGTGGTCGTGGAAATTCCCGGCGCCACCCCCGCCGTGCAGCAGCAGGCCCGCGACATTATTCAGAAGACCGCCAAGCTTGATTTCCGTATCGTAAACGCAGCGGCCAAGCCCGATCCCGAGGAAGCCAAGCGCAACCCTTCCTCGCTGGGCTACAAGCTCAGTGACCTGGGGCCGGTGGGCGCGACCGGTGAAGTGATCGCCGACGCCAGCCCCGCCACCGATCAGAACGGGCAGTGGGTCGTGTCGTTCAAGACCACCCCCGCCGGAGTCAAGACCTTCGGGGATTTCACCCGCCAGAACATCGGCAAGTCGATGGCCGTGGTCCTCGACGACCAGATCAAGTCGGTGGCGACCATCCGCGACGCGCTGCCTGCGGGCGGGCAGATCAGCGGCAACTTTACCAGCCAGGACGCCACGCAGCTGGCGCTGGTGCTCAAGTCCGGGGCGCTGCCCATCAAGGTCAAGACCGAGGCCGAGCGGGCCATCGGGCCGACGCTGGGGGCTGACGCTATCCGCAGTGGGGCCATTGCCGCGCTGGTGGGCGTGGGCCTCGTGTTCGTCATGCTGTTTCTGTACTACGGCTTCTGGTTCGGGCTGGTCGGCGCACTGGGCCTGCTGTTTTCCAGCATCCTGATTCTGGGCCTGCTGGGCGGCCTGGGAGCCACCATGACGTTGCCGGGAATCGCCGGTCTGGTACTGACCATCGGGGCAGCAGTCGACGGCAACGTGATTTCCTTCGAGCGCATCAAGGAAGAACTGGGGCGCGGCAAGGGCATCAAGAACGCGATCAAGGCGGGCTATCAGCACTCGACCGCCGCCATTCTGGACGTGAACGCCAGCCACCTGCTTTCCGCGTTGGCGCTCTACAACTACTCGACCGGCCCGGTGAAGGGCTTTGCAGTGACGTTGATTATCGGTGTGCTGGCCTCGACCTTCTCTAACCTCGTGTTCGCGCACTGGTTCATGGAGTGGCTGGCACAGCACCGACCCAACATGTCGGCCCCGCAGTGGATCAAGAACACTCACTTCGACTTCATTCGCCTCTCGCCGATCATCACCACGGCCAGCGTGCTGCTCGCCATCGTGGGCGGGGGCATCCTGGCAACCCGGGGTCTGAATTACGGTGTGGACTTCGTTTCGGGGACCACCATGACCGTCAGGACCGACGCGAACACCACCACCGAGGCGGTGCGTAAGGCCGTGGCGGGGGCTGGGGTCGCCAAGGTGACCTCGCAGAGCGCCGCCATCCAGCGCGACATTACGCCAGGTCAGAGCGGCGCCCAGTACACCATCAAGGTGCCCGAACTGACCGCCGCCGACGCGCAGAAGGTCGGGGCCGCCATCGGCAAGCTGCCGGGCGGCCAATTGCAGGCCACCGAAACGGTCGGCCCCGCCGTGGGTAAGGAACTGACCGACAAGACCGTCAAGGCGGTGCTGCTGGGCCTCACGCTGATCCTGATCTACGTGGGCTTCCGCTTCGACTTCATCATGGGTCTGGGCAGCATCATCGCCGTGCTGCACGACGTAGCTATCGTGATGGGCCTGTACTCGCTGCTGGGGCTGGAATTTACCATCGCCTCGGTCGCCGCGCTGCTGACCCTGATCGGTTACTCGCTGAACGACTCGATCATCGTATCGGACCGTATCCGCGAGAACCTCAAGGACATGCGCGGCAAGAGCTACCGCGAGATAGTGAACACCTCGATCAATCAGACGCTTTCGCGCACGGTCATGACCTCGATCAGCACCATGCTGCCGCTGGTCAGTCTGCTGATTTTCGGCGGCCCGGTGCTGCGTGATTTCAGCCTCGCGCTGCTGATCGGGATTCTGGTCGGCACGTACAGCTCGATCTTTATCGTCGCGCCGCTGGTGGTCTACTTCGAGGAGTGGAGCCACAAGCGCAAGAACGCCGCGCCGCCTGCAACTCAGGCGTAAGCGTTCCAGCCAGCGAAAGCCCCCGCCCAGTTAGAGGCGGGGGCTTTTTGCTGGTACGTATTAGACCAATCGCCAGAAATATGGCTGCATTTTAGACATATATCCGAGCAGAGCGAGTAGCGAAAAATACCGACCCCGAAAGGGTTGTGTGCATCCCAGCTCTTTTCTGGGGTGCACACATAACTGTAGGGGTTGGTATTAGCGTCCGATAGGCTTCATGTCCGGGTAGCGGTCCCCGGCAGCGGCTGAGGCAGGGAAAGCCGCGTCAATGCGCTGAAGGTCGGCGGGCGTCAGTTCTACGTCAAGTGCGCCCAGGTTCTCTTCAAGGTACTTCACGCGCTTGGTACCGGGAATGGGCGCGATGTCCTGCCCCTGCGCCAGCACCCAGGCGAGTGCCAGCTGCGAGGCGGTGCAGCCTTTTTCGGTGGCGATCTGTTCAATTTCACGGACCAGTTCAAGATTCTTCTGAAAGTTCTCCCCCTGAGAACGCGGGTTGAAGCGCCGGAAATCGTCTGGGGCAAAGTCGTCCGGCGATTTGAACTGCCCGGTCAGAAAGCCGCGTCCGAGGGGGCTGTACGGCACGAAGCCCACGCCCAGTTCGCTGCAGGCGGCCAGCACGCCGTTTTCTTCGGGGTCGCGGGTCCACAGGCTGTACTCGCTTTGCACGGCGGTGATCGGGTGAACGGCGTTGGCGCGGCGCAGTGTCTCGGCACTGCACTCCGACAGGCCCAGCGCCCGCACTTTGCCTTCCCCGACCAGTTCAGCCATTGCACCCACGGTGTCTTCTATCGGGGTATCGGTGTCTATACGGTGCAGGTAATACAGGTCCACATGGTCGGTTTGCAGGCGCTTGAGGCTGCCTTCTATGCTCCGGCGCATATACTCAGGCTTACCTGAAATACCGCGCTTGGTGGGGTTGATAACGAGTTAAGTTGATGTCGCATCGGTGTTCAGGCCAAGAAGCTTGGCCGGGAGCTGGCGGTAACGAATCTT
>JAGLBK010000023.1 GCA_018260275.1 Deinococcus sp. | reverse complement strand
CCCCGCTCTAGAGCAGCTTGATCATTACGCCATTTGTGGAACCCCACCCCAAACGGCTTCTTGGGCAAAGCGGCACCCATAATGGGGCCTGCCCACCCGCTCGGCATAAAAAGCCACAAACAACGTGGCCTTTTTATGCAAACTGCTCTACAGTTCCGCCAGAGCCTCCGCAATAGGCTGCTCACCGGCCAGCAGCTCAAAGGTCCGGTGAACGGTGCGCGGCGTTTCCAGGCAGGCCACGACTACAGCAGCCACATCCTCACGCGAAATCTGGCCTCCGGGCAGCTGAGGCGCGACCTGCACCCGGCCTGTTCCCGCCTCGTCATTGAGGCCACCGGGGCGCACGATGGTCCAGTCGAGCGGACCCCGCTGCACATGGGTATCGGACGCCAGTTTGGCCTCCAGGGCGGCGATCATGAACGGCGGCATCTGGTCCAGACGGTCCATGCCCATGCTGCTCACCACGATCAGGCGGCGCGGCCCCTGCTCCGCGAGCACGTCGGCCACCCGGATCAGGGCGTCGTAGTCGATCTGGGCGTACTGTGCCGGGTCCAGATGCCCACCTGCGGCCCACACGGCGGCGTCCACACCTTCCAGGACACCTTGCCACTCGCCCAGCAGGTCGCCCACGAACGCTTCGGCGCCCAGCGAGTTCAGGGCCGCGACCTGCTCGGCCCGGCGCACCAGCCCACGCACCTGATGCCCGGCAGCGAGTGCCTGCACGACAACGCGGTGTCCGGTTCGTCCGGCGGCTCCAAAAACGGCAACTTTCATAGGCGCATTTTAGCCAGTTGGTCCCCTGCCAATGGTGCTCGCAGATGGTCTGCTGGACAGGCAAAGCGGCGGGGCCGGTTCAGCCCGGCAGTTTGGAGCGGCCTGATTGTCCTGAAAGCGTGTTTATAAAGTTTCCCCCACAAACCACACCCCATGGATATTTCGTCGTGTGGGCCGTTAAGGTTTGTCTCGACGCCCCCTCACCCCTTGCTTCGCAAGGCCCTCTCTGCTTCGCAGCTTTGCAAATCCCACGGGCGGCGAGGGACAAAAACCGCGTCTCCATCGTACTTAAAAGCCTCCCGACCCTTTGTAAAAATGCTCTGAGTCCAAACCTGAAAAGAGCCGCCTCACTGGGAAGCGGCTCCTTTAGCTCAGGCTGGCGTTTTTGCAGCGGGCCTAGACCTTGACCAGGAAGGCCGACTCGATCACGTCCAAATCACGGATGGCCTGAAGCTGCTCGGCCCCGAGATTGTCGTCGAGGGTCAGGGTAAAGAGCGCCTGTCCGCCCTTCTCGGCGCGGCCCAGGGCCATCCCGGCGATGTTCACGCCCCAGGTGCCCAGCAGGTTGCTGAGTTTGGCGACGGCCCCCGGCTTGTCCTCGTTGCTGGCAATCAGGATGTACCCCTCGGGTTCCAGTTCCACGCGGTAGTCGCGCAGGCGGGTCAGGCGCGGAGCCTTGCCAAAGACGGTACCGCCCACCGTGCGGGTGCGGTCCTTGGTTGCGGCGTGGCTAACGACCTTCACAATCACTTCGGTCTGGTAGTCGGGGCTGTCGGTCTGCTGGCGAACGGCGAGGTTTAGGCCGCGTTCCTTGGCAAGTGCGCGGGCGTTGATCATGTTGGGTGTCTCGTCGGTGCTGCCCGACAAGTAGCCTACCAGCACGGCAGTCACCACTGGCGCGGGGTCGGCGGGAAATTCACCTCGGAAGGTCACTTCGAGGTCGTGCCCGCCGGGAAGCAGCTGTGCCAGAATGCGCCCCAGTTTCTCGCCCAGGGTCAGGTAACCGCCGAGGGCTTCCATCGTTTTGGCATCGAGCGCGGGGGCGTTGACCGCTCCCTTGCTCACGTCACCTTGCAGGGCGTCGAGCACGCGGCTCACGATTTCGGCCCCCACGCGGGCCTGCGCCTCACGGGTGTTGGCCCCCAGGTGGGCAGTGATGCCCAGGTTGGGTGCGCTCAGGAACAGGTGATCGGCGGTGGGCGGCTCGTCGACGAACACGTCCACACCCGCCGCGAACAGGTGGCCGGACTTGAGGGCCTCCACCAGCGCCGCTTCCTCGATGATGCCGCCCCGCGCCGCATTAACCACAATGGCGTCTTTTTTAAGCAGCGCCAGTTCCTTTTGCCCGATCATGCCGCTGGTTTCTTCGGTCAGCGGTGTGTGTACGGTCACGGCGTCTGCCTGCCCGAGCAGGTCTTCGAGGGTTTCGGCGCGTTCGACGCCCAGGCGCTCGAATTTGCTGGCGGGTACGTGCGGGTCGAACGCGACAACCTTCATCCGCAGGCCCTGCGCCCGGTCAGCCACAATGCTGCCGATGCGCCCCAGCCCCACGATGCCCAGAGTCTTGTCCTTGAGTTCCAGACCCAGGAATTTGCGGTCCCACTCGCCTTTGCGGGTCTTACTGTCGCTGCGGGTCAGGCCACGGGCCGCCGCCATCAGGTGCATAATCGCCAGTTCCGCCGCCGAGACGTTGTTGCTCTCGGGGGCATTGAGCACCAGCAGCCCCCTTAGGCTGGCATATTCGAGGTCGATATTGTCCACGCCGACCCCGCCGCGCCCGATGACCTTGAGGCGTGGCCCCGCCGCGTCGATCAGTTCCCTGTCCACCTTGGTGCGGCTGCGGGTAATCAGCGCGTCGTATTCGGGCAGGCGGCGCAGCGTCTCGGCGCGGTCCATGTTGCCCTCATAATCAATCACGAAGCCCTCGTGGTCGAGGTTGCCGGGTTGCATCTCGTCGCAGATCAGCACGCGCAGCGGCGCAGCAGGGTTCTGCGGAGTATCGGTCGGGGCCGGAGAAGTCATAAGTCACAGGGTACGCCGCCGGAGCCGCCCGGCGGGAATAAGACTAGATAAAAATGGCTCGCCCCCCGTGGTTGGCCGTGGTTGTTTCGCTGTTCTGGACACTAAAGCCCTGCTTTCTGGCCCACTGTAGACCGGTGCGCCGCACCAGGGCACCCCGGCAAAGTGACCCACAGGCCCGGCCCCCGCTGCCCTGGGGTAGACAAATGTTTTAGGCATGCCTAAAATTACGACCATGTCTCTTCCCCCCTCCACCACATCCGGCCTGGACGAACGGATGACCGAGCGGGCGGCGGATGTGCTGGACAACACGTCGAACAGGCGCGGCCTGGCCCGCATCCTGCCGTTTATCGGGCCAGCGGTGATCGCCTCGATCGCCTACATGGACCCCGGCAACTTTGCCACCAATATCGAGGGCGGGGCGCAGCACGGCTACACGCTGATGTGGGTCATTCTGGCCGCCAACCTCATGGCGATGGTCATTCAGAACCTCAGTGCCAAGCTGGGCATCGCCACCGGGCGCAACCTGCCGCAGGTGATTCGTGAGCACTGGCCCCGGCCCCTGGTCTGGTTTTACTGGGTGCAGGCCGAGGTCGTGGCGATGGCGACCGATCTGGCCGAGTTCATCGGCGCGGCCATTGCCATTCATCTGCTCACGCACCTGCCTCTGTTCTGGGGCGCGGTGGTCACGGCCATCATCTCCTTGTGGGTGCTAGGTTTCCAGCGGCGCGGCTCACGCGTGATCGAACTGGTCATCGGGGCGTTCGTGCTGATTATCGGGCTGGCGTACCTCGTGCAGTTCATCATGGCGCGGCCCGATCTGGCTGCGCTGGGCAGTGGCTTTTTGCCGCGCCTGGACGGACAGAGCAGCCTGTATCTGGCGGTTGGCATCATCGGGGCGACCGTCATGCCGCACGTCATCTATCTGCACTCGGCACTGACGCAAGGACGCATCAATGCCCCGAGTGACGCCCAGAAGCTTAAGCTCTCGCGCCTGAACCGCTTGGACGTGATCGGGGCGATGGGACTGGCGGGTCTGATCAACATGGCGATGATGGCTGTGGCCGCCGCCACGTTTTACGGCAAGAACCTGCCCGACGTTGGAAACCTTGAAACGGCGTACCAGACGCTCACGCCACTGCTGGGGCCTGCGGCGTCGGTGGCCTTCGCCATCGCTTTGCTTGCGAGCGGCCTGAGCAGCACGGTCGTCGGCACAATGGCCGGGCAGATCATCATGCAGGGCTTCGTCGAGTTCAGTATTCCGCTGTGGGTGCGGCGCACGCTGACCATGCTGCCTGCCTTCATCGTGATTTTGCTGGGCCTGGACCCGACCCGAACGCTGGTGCTCTCGCAGGTGGTGCTCAGTTTCGGAATTCCCTTCGCGCTGGTGCCGCTGCTGCTGTTCACGGCCCGGCGCGACCTCATGGGCGTGCTGGTGAGCAAGACCTACACCACGGTCATCGGCTGGCTGATCGCTGCGGTCATCATCGGGCTAAATTTTTACCTGCTTTGGGGCACGTTCAGGGGGCAATAGGTGGTCTGGCCTTACGTTACAGGCTCATCCCCCCCATCCAGCGTCAGTGCTTCACAGGCTCACATCCAGGCTCAGCGCTTCTCGCAGCAGCGCGGCGTACTCGGCTTCCCCGACTTCGTACACCCCCAGCGTGGCGATATGGTCGTTTTGAATCTGCGCGTCCAGCAGGCCGAAGCTGCGCCCGTGCAGGTGCCGGGCCAGTAGGATCAGCGCCGCCTTGCTGGCGTTCGTGACCCGGTGAAACTTGCTCTCGGCAAAGAAAACCCCGCCCAGCACGATGCCCAGTACGCCGCCCGCCAGCTCGCCATCCTTCCAGACCTCGAAGGAGTGCGCCAGCCCGGTGCCGTGCAGGTGGTGGTAAATCTCAGTGAGGTCATCCGAAATCCACTCGCCGTCGCGTTCTGGACTTCCGGGCAGGCGGCCCCGGCAGCCCTCGACTACTTCACCGAAAGCCGTGTCCAGGCGCGGCTCGAAGTGCCTCAGCTCGCGGCGCATCCGGCGGGATACGTGCAGTCCGGCTTCCTCGGTCAGTGGTACCAGGGCGCGGCCCTCGACCCCGTAAAAGCGCACGCCGTCGCCGTTGTCCATCAAAAAGGCTCCCCCGGCATAGAAACGGGCGGCCTCGCGGGTAAAGGGGTCGGGGTGCTTGAGGAAGTGAGCGGCGGTGGGCATAAAAAGGCTGGGGGTATTTTTCCACGTTTTGGACAGTGGGAACTCTGGCGGCTTTAGGAACGTATCGGGACTATGTTCAAACGTATGGTTCTGGCGCTGAGTGCCGGTCTCCTTTCCGTAGCGCAGGCGGGCGGGAGCGGCCCCTTTACTCCCAGACTTCCAGGCCCTCCCCAATTTCGTGCTGTTCCCTGTCCGGATTCCGTGAGCGCAGACCGCTGCGGGCTGGTCAAAGTGTCGCTCGACCATGCTCAGCCCACGGGCAAGCAAATCGAAGTGTTCGTGGCAGTCAAAGGGGCGATGTCTACCCTCAAACAGGACACGCCACTGTTTTTCATGACCGGGGGGCCGGGCGGATCGTCGGCGACGGATTTGGGCTGGTTGGCGAACTATTCGGTGACAGATTTTGATTTCGTGGCGGTGGACTTTCGGGGTACAGCCCTGAGCAAACCGGCGCTGAATTGCCCCGATTCCAGCGCCGCCAGCCTGCTGCGCTGCGCTCGGACCTGGAACATCCCGGCCTCTGACCTGAACTACTTCAACTCGGTGCAGGCCGCTCAAGACATGGAAAGCGTGCGACGGGCGCTGGGATACTCCCGCATCAACCTGCTGGGCATTTCATACGGCACCGTCGTGGCGCAGCAGATGATGCGGCTCTACCCAGCCAGCCTGCGGAGTGTCGTGCTGGCGGGCGTTCTGCCCACACAATCCTCCTCTTTCGCCGCCGCTCTTCCGGCGACAGACGACCTGCTGCGGCGTATGCTCCAAAGCTGCGGAGAACAAGCCGAATGTCGGCAGAACCACGCCGGATTGCTGGCAAATTTTGAGCACCAGTGGCCCGCGCTGCCCGCCAGCACCCGCAACGCCGTGAGGAGGTATGTGAGCTGGCTGGGTGGCCAGTCGCAGGCTATCGCGGAGGGTCTGACTGTCACAGAGCAGCTACTGAAAAAAGAAGCGGTTCACCTGCTTCAGCCCGAGAGCAATCTGGAGCCTGACCTGAGCTACGGACTGAATGGCGTAGTCAACTGTCTAGAACAGGTCGATTTCGCACCGGGACACCTTCCCCCTGACCTGAGCAGTTCCCGGCTGCTGGGTTATATGAGCTACAGCGAACGGCTAGAGGTCTGCCGTAAACTGGGTCTGACCACACCCCCCGCCGAACTGCATCAGCCCGTCCGAAATAGCGTGCCCACTCTGCTGCTGGACGGCTAATTTGACGGGCGCACGCCTTCCAGTCTATTAAAGGCCTTTGTCCCTCTGCCCCAGAGCTGGCAAAAAGTCGTCGTCAGGGGCGCGGCCCACAATGTCGCCAGGACCAGTTGCGGTATTAACCTACTTGACCGCTTTCTGAATGCTCCACGGCAACCGTTGGATACGGCCTGTGCCGCCCAGGGTCGCCTGCAATTTCGCTAGCCCTGCCCGCTATCATCCCCCCATGCAAGAACTCTTGAGCATCATGCGCCGTCTGCGCGGGCCGGGCGGCTGCCCCTGGGATCAGGAACAGACCCACGAGTCGCTGCGCCCCTATCTGCTGGAAGAAGCCGCCGAGGCCGCCGACGCCGTGGGCCACCCGGCGGAACTGGCCGACGAACTGGGCGACGTGCTGCTGCAAGTGGCCTTTCACAGCGTGATCGCCGAGCAGGAAGGCACCTTCGACTATGCCCAGGTCGAGAAGAACATCGTGGATAAACTCGTGCGCCGCCACCCACACGTCTTCGGTGGCGCGGCGGTGTCGGGCAGCGAGGAAGTGGTGACCAATTGGCAGGCGATCAAGGCCGCCGAGCGTGGAGGGAAGCCCCGTAGCGCCGCCGACCGGGTGCCCGCCGCGCTGGGTGCCCTGGCCCGCGAAACCAAGGCCCAGAAGCTGGCCGGACAGGACAAGACCGGGCGCGAAGGCATCGGCGCGGCGCTGGCTCAGGCCCCCGACACCGAAGCAGGCGTGGCCGAGGTGCTGGGCGCGGTCGTCGCCTGGGCCAGAAGCCTGAGCATAGACGCCGAAGTGGCCCTGAGAACCAGAACCACTGCGGCACTGGCCGCCCTGCCTGACCAGGAATCCGCATGAGTGAAGACCCACTGGATCAGCAGCAGGCCGACCCCTGGCAGCTGTGGCAGTCGGCCCGCGCCCGCACGGCGCTGGACCTGCCCGCCTACCGCCGCGCCGCCGTGCTGGTGGCCCTGACCCGCGAAGCCGACCCGCGCGTGCTGCTCACCGTGCGCTCGGGCGACCTGCCGACGCACAAGGGCCAGATCGCCTTTCCGGGCGGCAGCCTTGAAGCGGGCGAAACGGCGACCCAGGCGGCCCTGCGCGAAGCCGAGGAAGAAGTGGGCCTGCTTCCCACCGACGTGCAGGTGATCGGTGAAGTGGACGACGTCTTTACCCCCATCGGCTTTCACGTGACTCCGGTGCTGGCGCGTATTGGGGCGCAGACCCTCCAGACGCTGAAGCTCACGCCGGAAGTGGTGCAGATCATCACGCCGACGCTGGGAGAACTACGCGCCCTGACGGTGCATTTTGAACTGCGTCACCTCCCCGACGGCACTCCGGTTCCGCTGTATCGCTACCCCTGGCAGGGCCACGACATCTGGGGTATGACGGCGCGGGTGCTGCACGACCTGCTGACCAGCGGCCCAGTCTGATAAGTACCTGCCGGGTGATGGTGATCTCATCGCACCGGGCAGGCTTGGAAAGCCGCGCAGCAGAGCAAATAGGCAAAGGGAACTCTGGGCGAAAGTGGGGCGGATAAAACGCTCTATCGTTCTTTACCCTCGCCCCTTGCGGGACTTGCAAAGCTGCGCAGCAGAGAGGGCCTTGCGAAGCAAGGGGTGACTCGCAGAGCTGCGTAGCAGAGGGGGCCACGAGGCAACTTCTTTTTGTCAAACCCCCCACCAAACCAAAAAGCCCCACCATGACGGCGGGGCCTTTCCGGGCAACTGGAACTGTAAAGAGGATTAGCGGGTGGGGTTAATGGTCAGGCTGGTGCTGTTGCTCAGCGAGACGGTGTTCACGTAGGTGCGGTAGCCGGGGGCGATCATCACGACTTCGTGAGCGCCGCGCGGCAGGCTGAGGCTCAGCGCACCGTTCTGCACGCTACCGGCTTCCTGGCCGTCCACGAACACGCGGGCGCCGCTCAGTCGGCTGTTGATGGTGAAGCTGATCTGATTGTAGTTGCCAGTCACGGGGGCGGGGCTGACCGGTGCGGGCACGGTGCCGCTCCGGACGGCAAAGTCCACGTTCAGGTTGGTGGTGGCGTTACCCACCACACGAATGGTGGTGGTGTAGTCGGCGAAGCCAGGGGCACGCACGCGCACGGGGTAGCTGCCTGCCGCCAGGCCGGTGTAGGTGGTGTTGGCCGGGCCGAGGGTGCGCCCATTGAGGATCACGGTGCTGCCGCCCACGTTAGTGCCGACGAACAGGTTGCCGGTGGTCACGGGGTTGCTGGCGACCACGTTGAAAAAGGCGGTGTCGCTGACCCAGCTGTTCTGGGCGACGGGGTTCACGACGATGCTTAGGGCCTGCGCCAGGCCGTCCTGACCCTTGGCGTTCACGGTGGCGAACTGATCCTGGCCGGTCTTGAAGCTCGAAATCTGGTCGAGGTTCAGTTCGGTCGTGCTGGCGAGGGCCAGGACCTTGTTCAGGCCGGGCTGACCGTCCACGTTGAAGGTGAAGCTGCTGCCCGCTGCCGGGAACACGGCGGTGGTGTTGGCCTTGACAAAGTTGCTGCCGCCGTCGATGCGGTTGGGCAGAATCTGGTTGACTTCGCCGGTGCTGTCGATGTTGAACAGGTAGACGTAGGCGTCGCGGTTGACGGTGGTGCTGATACGGATGGGCTCACCGGCGCGGTAGTTGGGCACAGTGTTGCCACTGCTGTCCTTGTCGACGCTCACGCTGACGCTCAGATCAGGCTGGGTCGGGTTGACGATGATGCTCTGGGCACTGATCTTGGGGGCGGCAAAGGCGGTACTCAGCAGCAGGGCTGCGGGGATAAGCAGGAACTTTTTCATGTGGTGACCTCCGCTTGAAAGCCTAGTACGCCCAACCTGAAGAGCCATGAGCCGTGGCGGGGGCAATATTAATAGTGGTTCAGAACACGGTCAGCAAGGCAACGGGCGCGTCAGCCCCGGCGCTCAGCGAATAATCCGGGCCGGTTCGACATTGGCCGCGCGGCGGGCCGGAATCAGCGCGGCAATCAGGGTAGTGACCAGTCCCACGGCATTCACCCACAGCAGATCAGTCACTTTGACCTCGACCGGCAGCGAGGTGATGAAGTACAGGTCGCCCGGCAGCTGAAAGGGCCGCACCGTGAAGTAGGCGCTGATGGCCAGCCCCAGCAGGTTGCCCAGCAGCAGCCCGGCCAGTCCCAGGATCATGCCCTCGATCACGAACACGCGGGTAATCAGGGAACGGGTCGCGCCGATGGCCCGCAGGATGGCGATTTCCTGGGTCTTCTCGAACACGGCCAGTGTCAGCACGTTGGCAATGCCAAAGGCCGCCACGATCACGATCAGAAAGACCACGAACGCGATCACCTTTTTTTGTAGCGCCAGCTGTTGCAGCAGCGTGCCGTACAGATCCTGCCAGGGCAGCGCCGAATAGGGCAGGGCCTCGGTCAGCGCCCGTCCCACCGCCGGGGCGTCGCCGGGGTTGTTCAGTCGCAACTGATACCCAGTGATCTTCGCCGTGCCCTGAAGGGTCTGCAAAGTGTGCAGATTGGTAAAGGCGTACCCGCTGTCGATCAGGTAATTGCCCGTAGTGAACAGCCCCGCGACCTTGAGGCCCGTGCGTTTCATGCCGCTGTTGAGCAGCCGCACGTCGTCTCCGGTAAAGGCCCCCACACTGCGGGCCAGGGCCGACCCCAGCATCACTTCGCCGTCTTTCAGGCCCGCCAGCACGCCGCTTTCTTCCGGCGGGAGTTGCAGCACCTGCGCCGCCTTTGCGCTCAGGCCAAACAGCGTGGCGAAGTCGACCCCCGCGCCCCGGCCCTGCTGCGCCGGGCGGGTCAGCAGGCCCTTGTCGGCCACAAAAGGCGTGTAGGCCATGATGCGGCGGTCTTGTCTCATCGCCTGCTCTAGCTGAAGATTGGGCGGTGCCGGGGCAAACGACGTCACGCTGAGGTGAGGAGTGGCCCGCAGCGTGGCGTCGATCAGCGAGCGGGTAAACCCGTTGGTGAGGCTCAGAGCGCTGATCAGAACCATGACGCCCACCGCGATCCCCAGAATAGTCAGGATGTTTTGCGTGCGGCGGCGGGTCAGGTGCGCCCGCGCCAGCATCCAGGCAAAGTGTTTATCGGGGGGGCTATCGGTGGGTCTATCGGTCACGGCATGGTTGGTGGGCGCAGCAGGCGTCATCAAGGCTCCGAGCTTAGCAGAGGGCCGCCCGAAGGCCGCCAGAATAAGCCAGGGCACAGGCCCGCACAAAGGCCGTGAACAGGACTCTTCCCCCGTTCACGGCCCCCGCTGCAAAAGCCCAGTTTAGCGAACAGCCGTTACGCGCACAGTGCGGCCACCGAATGAGATCGCCTGGCTGTAGCTGGGCATCCACACATCGATGCTGCCAACCTTGCGGGCTGCCATAGTGTCCTCAACGACAAACACCCGGTTGCCGAAATTATAGTTGCCGCTCAGGTCCTGAAGTTGCACGCGGCTGCCGTAAGGAAATACGCGCAGCAGGTCGCGGCTCAGGGCCACCACGCCGGGGCGGGTGCGGGTGCCGGTGGCCGTGATGCTGGGGCTGCCATCGGTCTGCCCGCCGAAGCTGTTGTAGGCCGTAGCGTGGGCAATGACGCTGCGGGCGCGGCTGCTCTGGGCCAGGGTGTCCTGCATAAGCTGCTGAGCGGCGCCCTGCTGTGGGGTCGGGGCCACATTGAGGGCAGTCTGAACTGCGCTGCTGATCATGTTGGAGGCAGGCAGGGCAGGCAGAGCGCTGGCAAAGCTGCCACTGGCAAAAGCGGTGCTGGCGATCACGATACCCTGAATAAGCGACTTGATATTTTTAAGCATAAAACTCCTCAGGCGTGGGTCTGAGACCACACCACAGCTTCAGTTAATTGGCAAAATCAATGGCAGTAGCCGTGCGCCCCCGGCAGGGGCTTCCAACGGTGGGCTACCGCTCTTCGTAACTGTTAGAAGGTTAAAGACATCCCCTAAGCGAATTCTGAGAAAAAGGAATTCCATGTCTCATCTGAAGGGGCAAATCATTTAGCTCTTGAGGCTTTTTTATGTAAATTCCAGCAGTATATCGCCAAAAAATTTATGAGATTTTTCCTCATAAGGAAGTTTACTTCTCAGAAAAGAAAATGCACAGAACCGTTTTCACGTTCATTTTCAGCTGTTTGCTCAGGTTTATGGCGCGTTGCCGGGACTAAAAGTGAATTGTTCCTGAAAGGGTGACAAAGTTTGAGTGGGCACCGTCTCTATTGAGGGAGGCTACGAATTCCCTTTCACATTTTTCACATAATCTTACTTTGACCTGACTGCTACAGCTTTGAAAATAGTTTGGGCAGCCCGTCTGTTTTCCCGAACGAAGTAAAGGCCACAGCCGTATGATACGGAATTAAAAAGATTCCCTGACATCTTTAATTCTTGACGTTTTACCCTCGCCCCTTGTGGGAGAGGGAGGGAGCCGCAAAGCGGCGGAAGGGTGAGGGGGCGTGTGACCAGCGCGGAATGTATCCGAATCAATTTAAACCCGTATGAGCCGCCTCTTGGGCACTCAAGGCCATAAAAAAAGCCCAGCAGAAGCTCTGGGCACTGGAATTCTTCCCCTGGCTGTTCTCAGGGCTTGGGCAGTTGCTGGGGCGCGGCGGCCCAGTTGGAAATGACACTTGCGGCGATCTTCTTGTAGATCGGAGCGGCCAGCATAGAGCCGTGGTAGTTGGTGGTCGCGCCGTGCACCGTCACCGCAATAGTCACGCGCGGGGCGTCGGCGGGAAAGAATCCGGCGAATACGCTGTCGAACAGGCTGTCGGAATATTTGCCGTTCACCGCGACCTGCGACGTACCGGTTTTTCCGGCCAGCGCATAGCCCTTCAACCCGGCGGCGTTCGAGATGCCTTCAGCGATGACCGCCTGGAGTAGCCCCCGGATGGTGCGGGCCGACTCTGGCCGGATGACTTCGCGCCGTTCGCCCGCTGGGGTTCCCTCGACCAGACGCGGCGAAACGTACAGGCCGTCGTTAGCAAGGGTGTTGTAGGCGGCGGCCAGTTGCAGCGTGGTGCTGCTCATGCCCTGTCCGAAGGCGCTGGTAACGCGCACCAGATCGGTCCATTCGCTGGGTCTTTGCAGGCGGCCCGTGGCCGTGGCGACCACCGGTATCTGCACGTCCTGCCCGAAACCGTAGTTGCTGAGGTAGGCGCGTTCCTTGTCCGCCGCGAAGTTCTCGACCACATGACTCATGCCCACGTTGCTGCTGTAGCGCAGAATTTCCTTGGTGGTCAGGGTGGGCGGGTGAGGCACCGCGTCATGGATGGTGCTGCCCCAGCGCCCGCCCACATACCGCTCCATCGGGGTCGAGTAGGTGGTCGTCGGGGTGGTGAGGCCCTCGTTGAGCGCGGCGGCCACGATCAGGCCCTTGATGGTCGAACCCGGCTCGTAGGTATCCAGGAATGGGCGGTTGCGGCGAGTCTCGGCGCTGTAGTTGCGCCAGTTGTTGGGATCGAAGGGCGGGTAACTCGCGGCGGCCAGCACCCGGCCCGTCAAGGTTTCGATGATGACCACTGAGCCGTATTCGCCGTGGTGCTCCTTGACGCCCTGCGCCAACGCTGCTTCAGCCGCCGCCTGGGTTTTGGGGTCAATCGTGAGTTTCAGGTTTTCCCCTGCCTGGAGGGAACGGTTGTAGGCCGCCTCCAGCCCTTCCAGGCCGTCCGTTTCGCCCATCATGCCGACCACTTGTCCGGCCAGTACGCCCTGCGGATAGACCCGCTGGCCGCCGACGCTGCGGGCCAGCACCGACCCGTCGGAGGCCAGGATGCTCCCGCGCGACTGAAGTACGTTACGTTTGACGGTGTGGGGCACCCCCCATTCAAGCTGGGCATAGGCCCAAACCAGTGAGAGAAACATAGCCAGCGCCAGCACCTGCATAACGCGGGAACGGTTGCGGATTTTTACTTCCATTGCGTCTTCACCTCGATGGTGTTGTTGTTGGTGGTCGGTAAAGTCAGCGGCGCGGCGGCCTGTCCCAGATCACGGGCCGTTTTGGGGCTCTCGGCGAAATGGATCATGCCGTTGCCCGCCGCCCACTCCTGAATCTTCTGGGGGGTCACGGCGACCTGTACGGCAATTTCGAGGTTATCGCGCTGGGTCAGCAGGGTGGCCTCCTGCTTTTGCAGATCAAGCAGATTGGGGCGCACATGCTGCGTCTTGTACCGCACGGCGATCAGGGTCATCGCCAGCAGCAGATAGATGGACAGGTAACGCAGAGTCCGCCATTGCCACGTGGCCGGGGCCGTGTCGATGCTCAGGGGCAGGCGAGTCGTCATGACTTTTCCCCTGTGCCCTTGTGCTCTGGGCCCTTTTCCCCTGGGCCCTTTTTCTCGGCGGTCCGCAGTTTGGCGCTCCGGGCGCGTGGGTTGCTGTCCTGCTCGGCCTCGGAGGCGATCAGGGGCCGCTTGGTCAGGGCGCTCAGGGTTTCACTGCCCAGCAAAAAGCGCTTGACGATGCGGTCTTCCAGCGAGTGAAAGCTGATCACGGCCAGCCGCCCGCCCGGTTTCAGGATCGTTTCGGCAGCGCTTAGGCCGTCGCGCAGAGCGCCCAGTTCGTCGTTGACATAAATTCTCAGGGCCTGAAAAGTGCGCCGCGCTGGGTGAATCCCCTTGGAAAACCCCGGATAGGCCCGCTTGACGATGTCGGCAAGTTGCACGGTGGTCTCGATTGGGGCCTGTTCCCGCGCCTGCACGATGGCCCGCGCGATACGGCGCGAGAGGCGGTCTTCGCCGTACTCGTAAATGATCGAGGCGAGGTCCTCGGGGGCGTACCCGTTGACCACGTCGGCGGCACTCTCGCCACTCTGGGACATACGCATATCGAGCGGGGCCTCGGTGTGATACGAAAAGCCCCGTTCGCCGTCATCAAGCTGAAAACTGCTGACCCCGATATCGAGCAAGACGCCGTCTACAGCATTCACACCCTGCGCGGCCAGCAATTCGGCCATGTCGCGGTAGTTGCCCTGGACCACGGTCAGGCCTTCAAGCCCTTCCTGCTGGCGGGCGCGTTCGAGGGCAAAGGGGTCCTGGTCGATGCCGTAGACCCTGGCACCGGCCTCAAGCAGCAGGCGGGTATGGCCCGCGCCGCCCAGGGTGCCGTCCACAAAGACTTTACCGGGGGCGGGTTGCAGGGCGTCCACGACTTCGGCAGCCAGGACAGGCAGGTGGGTGAGGGTTGGAATAGCAGTCATCTTTCTACTTCTTTTTGGTTACGCCACGAAATTGGCGAGCAGTTCAGGTTTAGGGGGGTTGTTCTGCACGGCGCTGATCACGGCTTCCCAGCGGGCTGGACTCCAGAGTTCAAGTCGGCCCGGTGCGCCCGCCACGATCACGTCGCCCTGCAACTGGGCAAAATCCCGCAGGGTCTGAGGCACCGAAACGCGGCTCTGGTTGTCCAGGCGCGTTTTGCTGGCTCCCGAGTAGAAGAAGCGCACGAACGAGCGCGACTCGGCGTCGGTAAGGGGCAACCCTTCGAGTTGTTCCTCGACCCGTTTCCAGCTCGCCAGAGGAAAAACGTACAGGCACCCCTCCATGCCCCTGGTCAGGATCATGCCGTCTTCCACAAATTCACGAAAAGGCGGTGGCATCACGACGCGGCCTTTATCGTCAATCGTGTAGGGGTACTCTCCAAAGGGCATAGCCACTCCTCTTTCCCACGCCGTCCCACTTTGGGCAGGGCGACACAGGGATCAAAACAGCCCGAAAAAGCCCACGAGCAGAATCTTCAGGCTGCCTTCAGAGTGTAACAAGCCTTACCACGATTTACCACCGTTTCCCACTTTTTCCCCCAAAAATGCTCCGGAGGTCCTGGGCTTTTCCACCCGGAGGCCAAAGCGTGAAACGAACCAGGCATATCTCTGGCCGAACATGACTGCTTTGAGCGGGCTGCCGGGTCAGGGGCAGGTCAATTCACCCGGATTATGGGCGCTGTGACGCGTCTGAAAGGGTGCGCCGCGAGGGCACTGGCGCCTGGGGTCTCGCGTCAGGGGCCGGGAAGCACTATGATGAGCGGCGGCATGTCGCGTAGCCGGGCAAGTTGAGGCTCACGGCAAGAGCACACGCAACATACGATACGGCCACGCTTCAGCACCCAGGAAGCGGGCAGGATGGGAGAGTCATGGCAGAGTTAGTCAGCAAAGAAGGCAACAAGGTCGAGTTCAAGGTTTCGGTGCCCGCCGCCGAAGTCAACCGCACGTACGAGCAGGTCTGGGCCGGTCTGGCCCGCGACGTGCGCGTTCCCGGCTTCCGCCCCGGCAAAGCGCCCCGCAAGGTTCTCGAAAGCCGCGTGGGCCAGGGGTACGTCGAGAGCCAGGTTATGGACCGTCTGCTCCAGACGTACTACCCCCAGGGAGCACGTGAGCTGAAGCTGAACCTCGTCGACGCCCAGATTGATCCCAAGGAACTTGTCAGTGGTCAAAGCTTCGAATTCATCGTTAAGGGCGAAACCTACCCCGAAGTCAAGCTCGGTGACTGGAGGCAGATCAAACTGACCGCCCTCAGCCCCGAGATCACCGACGAGGTGATGAACCGTACCCTCAGCGATTTGCAGGAGCGCAACGCTGTCTTTGAGACTGCCGAGCGTGCCATCGAAGACGGCGACCAGGTGACCATCGAGGAGCAGGGCGCAGACGGCGGCACTTACCCTATCTACATGGATAAGGCCGAGGAACACGTCAAGTCGGCGCTGCTGGGCAAAAGCAAGGGCGACACCGTCGAAATCAGCGTTCCGGCCCACCAGCACGGCGACCATGAGCACCCGGCGCATACCGTGACCGTGACGGTGCAGGACGTGAAGACCAAGAAGTTGCAGGAGTTGAACGACGAGTTCGCCAAGAGCCTGAACTTCGAGTCGATGGACCGCCTGCGCACCGATCTGAAGGCCGAGCTGGAAACCCGCGCCCGCCAGGAAGGCGAAAACGCCCGCCGCGAGGAACTGGTGACCCACCTCGTCGAGGGCATGACCGTGGACATTCCCCAGGCCCTCATCAACAACCGCCGCGACGGCATGATGGAAGAGATCAAGGACGATCTGCGCCGTCAGGGCGTGCAGTGGCGCGAGTACGAGCAGTTCATGCAGGAGCAGGACAAGCTGGGCGAGTTCATGGACAACCTGACCAAGAACGCCGAAACCCGCGTGCGCCGCGACCTGGCCCTGGAGCAACTGGCTGAGGAAATGGGCGTGCAGGTCAGCGATATGGAATTCAACCAGACCATCAGCGCCGTGGCCCAGATGAACGGCATGGCCGCTCAGCAGCTGGCCGATCAGCTCGGGCCTAACGGACTGAACTCGTACTACATCAGCCTGCTGCGCGAGAAGGGTCTGACTCAGGCTATTGCCCAGCTATCGGGTGAAGCCAAGCAGGACGAGGCGAAAGCCGACGCGCCAAAAGCTGGCGACTCCGAAGCCAAGGCTGAGGCCGAAGAAAAGCCCGCCGACGATAAGAACGCCGAGGGCGAAGAAGCCAAAACCGAAGAGTAAGCTCCGGTCAAGTGAAGAAGGCGTGTCCTGCGGGATGCGCCTTTTTTGTTGTTCCCTGAGGCATACTTAGAATGATGAGGAGAGGTGAGAATGTACAGTGCATTTGCTGAACTTTTACATGATTTTGTTTATATGCGTGGAGTATTTTGGTAATTTTTTGCGGCTTTCCTTCTGGTTTTACTGGCTGGGGTGATGTCACTTATAGATATTGGCCCTCCCTCTCTGTCATCAGAGGAAGTAAAATCTAAGGTAAGATGTTCTTATGCAGATCAGCGTATGGCTTGTCATTCAGGTAACTCATCTATACCTAATTACTGGATAACGGAAATTACATACTATTTAAATAAGAAGGAGTCGCCTGATTTATATAGGACCCTTCAAATGTATACATTACTACAATCTATTGTACTGTTAATAATTTTTTTATTGGGCACCTGGATTTTACGTCAACGTTTTTACGAGCCTCGTAAAATGACGCATATATTTGCGGTGTTGATTTTTTCAGAATTTGTGTTTTCGCAAATGTTAAATTTTCATGTTGCTGGACTGCTAGATAATCACTTGCGAGTGGAAAGCTTTAAAGTAGTCTCTTCTGTATGGAAGCAGGAGTGGCATACAGAATGGGTATGTTTCCCATTGCTTTGCTTTTGTTTCTTAGTAGATCAGGATAAGCAGTGGCACCAGACTCTGAGTGACGTTTTTGTAGGAGAAAATAGAGGAAGAGATATCTCTATACCTGGTTCAGACATTAGTTGAACGCCTGTTCAAAGAATGCCCACAAGTGCTACGGTCAGTTTTATGACTGCTGCCTCTATTCCAGCTCTCGGTATCCTCGCCGTCGGGGCTTACGCACCCGAACAGGTGGTGCCCAATGCCCACTACGCGCAGTACCTCGACACCAGCGACGAATGGATCGTGAGCCGCAGCGGAATCCGGGAGCGGCGGCACGCGTTGGCGGGGCAGACCAGCAGCACCCTGGGGGCCGAAGCAGTGCGCGACCTGCTGAAGCACTCGCCAGAAGCGCTGGACGGTGTGAACGTGGTCATCTGCGCGACCAGCAGCCCCGACGCCATGTTTCCCAGCACGGCGGCCCTGATCGCGGGTGAGGTCGGCCTGCGCGGCGTTCCGGCCTTCGATGTCAGTGTGGCGTGCAGCGGCTTCCTGTATGCCTTGAGCGTGAGCTACAGCATGATCCGCGCGGGGCTGGCAAAGCGGGCGCTGGTGGTGGGCACTGAGGTCATGAGCGGCCTGGTGGATCAGAACGACCGCAACACCGCCATCCTGTTCGGCGACGGCGCGGGCTGCGTGGTGCTGGGCGAGGTACCCGGGGGCTACGGGTTCCAGTCGTTCGTGCTAGGGGCTGACAGCGCGGGCGGGCCGCACCTGTATCTGCGCGGGGCCGCCCTGCAACTGCCCGAGGGCACTGAGATGGGGCCGCACCTGACCCAGAACGGGCGCGAGGTCTTCAAGTTCGCCGTGCGTAAACTGGGCGACAGCGCTGAGCAGGCCATGCAGGACGCCGGACTGACCACCGCCGACATCGACTGGCTCGTGCCCCATCAGGCCAACATCCGCATCATCGAGGCCGCCTGTGAACGCTTCGGGCTGCCACTTTCACGGGCGGTGGTCAATCTCGACCGCTACGGCAACACCAGCGCCGCCAGTATTCCGCTGGCGCTGAACGAGGCGGTGCGCAGCGGCCAGATCAAGCGGGGCGATCAGCTGGTGCTGGCGGGCTTCGGCGGTGGCCTCAGCTGGGGGGCGGCGGCGCTGAAGTGGTGGGACGCTGACGCGGGGAGTCGTGTGGAGTGAGTGGGTAGTGGTCAGTAGGAAAAGCACAGCGAGTCCATTCCACTTTCCACTCACTCCTGACCACTCGCCATTTCCGGGAAGGTGCTAGCGTAAGTCAAATGACCACCAAGAGCATCGGCATCACCGCCATCGGCATGTACGCGCCCGAGCGGGTCGTCAGGAATCAGGAATTCGAGTCGCGCATGGGCATCGAGGACGGCTGGATCGAGTCGCGCAGCGGCATCCGTGAGCGGCGGTTTTCGGCGGAGGGCGAATTTACCAGTACCATCGGTGTCAAGGCCGTGCAGGACATGCTTTCGCGTGACCCTGACGCCCTGAAGGACGTTGACCTGGTGATCTACGCGACCTGCACGCCTGACGCCATGTTCCCCAGCACGGCGGCGCTGGTGGCCGGGCAGATCGGCCTGAGCGGGGTGGGGGCCTACGACCTTTCGACGGCGTGCAGCGGGTTCGTGTACGGCCTGAGCATGGCGCGCGGCATGATTCTGGGCGGTGGCGCACGCAAGGTGCTGGTGCTGGGCGGCGAAACGCTGAGCAAGGCGCTCGACCAGAACGACCGCGACACCGCCATTCTGTTCGGCGACGGCTGCGGCTGCGCGGTGGTGGGCGAAGTGCCCGAGGGCTACGGCTTTCAGGACTTCGTGCTGGGCGCAGACAGCGCGGGCGGCCCGGCGCTGTACATCTCCAACCTGGCGAATACCTTTCCCGACGGCCAGATCATGCGGGATGCCCCCACCATGAATGGGCGCGAGGTGTTCAAGTTCGCCGTGCGCGTGCTGGGCGACAGCGGCACGCAGGTGCTGGAAAAGTCGGGCCTGAAAAATAGCGACGTGGACTGGCTCATTCCGCATCAGGCCAACATCCGCATCATCGAGGCGGCCAACCAGCGTTTCGGCATTCCGATGGAAAAGACCGTCATCAACCTCGACCGCTATGGCAACACCAGTGCGGGCACGGTGCCGATTGCGCTGTATGAAGCCGTGAATGACGGGCGCGTGAAAGACGGCCAGGAGCTGCTGATGGTGGTCTTCGGCGGCGGCCTGAGCTGGGCGGCCTGTACCATGAAGTGGTGGGCGGGTACGCCCTCGCTGCACGCGGCCAGCGGAACGGCGGCGCGTGGAACGGCGGTTAGCGGGATGGAGGTCAGCGCATGAGCGGGCCTAGAATCGCCGCCCTGTTTCCCGGTCAGGGGTCGCACGCCGTGGGTATGGGCACCGACCTCACCCGCGAATTTGCTCACGCCGAGGAAGTGTACGCGGCCAAGGAAGCCGCCCTGCCGGGCCTGCGCCAGCTGGTCGAGCATGGCCCACTGGAAGACCTGACTCTGACCGCCAACCAGCAGCCCGCACTGGTGGCCGCCAGTACCGCCGCTTAC
>JAGLBK010000239.1:266-3549 GCA_018260275.1 Deinococcus sp. | reverse complement strand
ATGTCCAGTACGGCCCGCGCTTGATGCTGACCTTACCTAATGGCCCTGTTCAACAAGCCCTCGCTCAACAGTTCAAAAGGTGATCTCATGACCAAGAAATCCACCCCCAAAGCCCAAGTCGCTCCCACCCGCGAAGTCCTGCGCCAGCACGCCGAGCAGCAATTTGCCCACGAACTCGCCGCGCTAGCCGAGGCCGACACCCACCCCCGCCCGCCCAAGTGGAACCTCTCGCCCCGCGCCGTGCTGACCTACCTGCTGGGCGGCGTGGCAGGCGACACCGAGATCACGCCCAAATATGTGGGCGAACGCCGCCTGATGGAAGTCGCCGTGGCGACGCTGGCGACCGACCGCGCCCTGCTGCTGCTCGGGGTGCCGGGAACCGCCAAAAGCTGGGTCAGCGAGCACCTGTCGGCGGCCATTTCGGGCGACAGTACGCTGCTGGTGCAGGGCACGGCGGGCACGGGCGAGGAGGCCATTCGCTACGGCTGGAATTACGCCCGCCTGCTGGCCGAAGGCCCCAGCGAGGCCGCGCTGGTCGAAAGCCCGGTGATGCACGCCATGCGTGAGGGCAAGATCGCCCGCCTCGAAGAGCTGACCCGCGTGCAGAGCGACGTGCAGGACACGCTGATTACCATTCTGTCGGAAAAGACCCTGCCTGTGCCGGAGCTGAACACCGAGGTGCAGGCGGTGCGCGGCTTTAACATGATCGCCACCGCCAACAACCGCGACCGGGGCGTCAACGACCTGTCGAGCGCCCTCAAACGCCGCTTCAATACCGTGGTGCTGCCCGTGCCCGACAGCCTCGAAGACGAGGTAAACATCGTCGTGAGCCGCGTGAACAGTCTGGCGAAGTCGCTGGAAATCCCCGCCGCGCCGCCCGCGCTGGAGGAAGTGCGGCGCATCGTGACCGTGTTCCGTGAACTGCGCTCGGGGCAGACCGAAGACGGCAAGACCAAACTCAAAAGCCCCAGCGGCAGCATGAGCACCGCCGAGGCGATCAGCGTGGTCAACCAGGGCCTGAGCCTCGCGGCGCACTTCGGCAACGGCGAACTGAGCGCCCAGGACACCGCCGCCAGTCTGGTCGGTGCGGTCATCAAAGACCCGGTGCAGGACGGCGTGATCTGGCGCGAGTACCTCGAAACGGTCGCTAAGAAGCGCGACGACTGGAAGGAGTTCTACCGGGCATGCCGGGAAGTGAGCTGATTCAGGCCAAGTCCAGCACCTGCCGTAAGCCCTCGTCTACCGCCCGCATTTCCAACAGGCCCAGCGTATGCACATAGTCCAGAAAATCGCTTTTGTTCACGACTTGCAGGCTGGTCACATTGACGACACTGGGCTTGGGCAGGCGCGTCTGGTGCGGCTCCAGCAACACATTTCCGGGGGCATCGGCCAGCATTTCATTGCTGCTCAAAATGGCGGTCAACACTGTATTCAGCCCGCTGCGGTTGTAACTGTCGGCCTGAATCACCAGTACGGGGCGGCGAAAGCCTGGGCGACTGCCTACAGGTTCGCCCAGGTCGACCCACCAGATATCGCCGCGCCCAATTACCATTCGCTGCGCTCAAATGCCCGGCGGGCTGCCTCTTTGCGGAATTCGGCGGTATCGGGGTCTTCGCCTCCCAGCGGGCCGTATACCGCGTTGAGTCTTGCGGTAATGGCCGCGTCTTCCTGTTCCTTCAGAAACCTACGCAACGCCGTCGCGTACAACTCGCTGCGGCTCATCCCCGCCTTCTGCGCGTAGGCTTCGGCAGCGTGAAAAGTCTGGTCATCTAGGGAAATAGCTGTTTTCATACCAAAAGTATAACCAAAAGGAGAACTATGTTTGACTTTCCCAGTCAGGAGATCAAGCCGCTCCGTGCTGAACTTTCCGGAAAGGCGGGCAAAGCCAGCATCGAGATTTACCTTCAACCTGTTCACTTCCCAAGAGAAATGGTCGAGCAGGAGCCTGGCCTTAATGGAGGTATAGAATCCACCATTCGGCTGGATTTTATTGAACTGCCCACCGTTGAACTGGCAGAACTGGCCGGTCGGACGTTTGATTTTCCTGTCAACCCAGTAGACGGGTACATTGACGGCTCTATCTACCTCCTGAATGTTCATAATCCAGTGGATGTGACGCGTATTTCGTTCGGGGAGTTGCAGACCGATGGTTTGGCCGTCACCTTTGAGACCTTCTGGAACATGGAATTTGAAGGCGACACTTTCCACAACTTCAATTTGACGTTGGATACTTTGTTACTCAAAGTGCCGGTAGAGGCCTGACCTTTATGTCCGCTGACCTCCACATTTTCCCCATCCGTCATCACGGCCCCGGCTCGGCGCGTTCGCTGGAGCACGCGCTGGAGGCCTTGCAACCCGACATCGTACTGGTCGAAGGCCCCGCCGATGCCGACGCCCTGCTGCCGTTCCTGACCCGTCCCGACACTGAGCCGCCCGTGGCGCTGCTGGCCTACGTGCAGGACGACCCCGCCCGCGCTTCGTTCTGGCCGTTCGCAGCGTTTAGCCCCGAGTACGTCGCCTTTCGCTGGGCGGCTAAAGCAGGCGCACCGGCCCGCTTCATGGATTTGCCCGCCAGTGCCACGCTGGGTTTTGGGAGCGAGGAAGAAGAATCGGAAGCTGACCTGCCCAGTGTTGATCTACACAGCGACCCCTTGCGCCTGCTGGCCGAAGCGGCGGGCTACAGCGACTTCGAGCGCTGGTGGGAAACGCTGGTCGAGGCTCGCCTTTCACCCTCTCCACTGGTGGGAGAGGGCCTTGCGGAGCAAGGGGTGAGGGGGCCACTGGGCAACTCCAACGCCCAGGCCGATCAGCAGGTGTTCGCCGCCGTCCTGGAAGCTATGCACGCTGTCCGCGAAGAGGCCCCGGTGGCGTCGGGCCGCGAGGCCATGCGCGAGGCCCAGATGCGCCAGACCATTCGCGCCGCGCTGGCGGGGGGCTTTCAGCGGGTGGCGGTGGTCTGCGGGGCGTGGCACGCGCCTGCCCTCGACCCGCAGGCGTTCGCGGCCAAGGACGACGCGGCGCTCCTCAAGGGCCTGCCGAAAGCCAAAGTCAGCCTGACCTGGGTGCCCTGGACACACGGACGCCTGAGCCAGAGCAGCGGCTACGGCGCGGGGGTGCGTTCGCCGGGGTATTACCAGCACCTGTTTACCACGCCGCACAACGTCACCGAGCGCTGGTTTGCCCGCGCCGCGCGGCTACTGCGCGAGGAAAAACTCGACGCCAGCAGCGCCAGCGTGATCGAGGCGACCCGGCTCGCCAACACCCTCGCCGTGCTGCGGGGCCG
>JAGLBK010000239.1:0-256 GCA_018260275.1 Deinococcus sp. | reverse complement strand
GGCCGCGCCCTGCCGGGGCTGGACGAGCTGAACGAGGCCGCCCTGAGCGTCTTCGGCTGGGACAGCGACCTGCCGCTGCGCCTGATCGGAGAAAAACTGATCGTCGGCGAGGCGCTGGGCCGCGTGCCGGACGATACCCCCAGCGTGCCCTTGGCGCAGGATTTGGCACGGCTGCAAAAGCGGTTGCGCCTGAAGGTGCAGGCCGAGCAGCACGAGCTGGCGCTGGACTTACGCAAGGACGGTGACCTGGAACGCA
>JAGLBK010000238.1 GCA_018260275.1 Deinococcus sp. | reverse complement strand
GGATCACCTCCTTTCGAGGTCACTTTACTAACACCAGATGCGTTCAAAGCCCCTGATTCTCTGTACAGAGAATCAGGGGCTTTTTTATGGCTCTCAATTGTTATTTGCCGGATATAGACGTGTGTTACTCTTATGATCTATGCCCCTTCAGAAGCCTAAATTTAGCCTGATGTTGTTTGCTCTGATGGGGAGTCTGACAGTGGGTTTTGTGGCGTTGCCCTTACCGAAAGTTGCTCCAGCGACGCCCTACCCTGTAGTCGTGGTTCTCGGGGCAGCACAATATGCCGGTAAACCCAGCCCAGCATTCCGCCGCCGCCTGGATCACGCGTTAGAACTGTACCGCGCGGGAAGCATAGAAAAAATCTTGGTGACTGGTGGCCGCCGCCCAGCTGACCCGTTTACGGAAGGCGAGGTAGGGATCAGGTATCTTCAGGCCAACGGGGTACCCAAAACGGCGCTGCTGGCCGAGACACAGAGCCGCACGACTATAGAAAACCTGCAAAATGCCCGAACTTACCTGCCCCCTGGCACGCCCATAACCCTGGTGACCGATGAGGCACACGCCCCCCGTGCGCTGGCACTTGCACAAGCACTGGGTCTTCAGGCCAATGCTAACCCTTCTCCACTGAGCCGCCGACCGGACTGGCGTTATCTGTTCCGCGAAAAGCTGGCGCTGACGGCCTATACCCTGCTTGGTGTGCGTGGTTAACCTTTCTCAACCCATAGCCGTGACAGCGGGTTCCCTTGCGTCGTTGATTGACCAGCGGCAAGAGCTGCCAGCACAGGGCACCACGATGTACCGGGGAATCCATACTACAGAAACCGGCGGGGCTTTTGCGCTGGATATTGCCGGGCCAGTTGGAATCCTCAGTCTCTACACCGAACTGAGTCGGGTCCAGGAAACAGAACTGGCGACCGGGTGCGCCACTGCTGCCCACCTGGAGGCGGTCTATATCAAGCGCCGTCCACAGGAAGCGCGGCACCTGGCCAATGTGGAGCGCGAATATCTCAGCCCGAGTACACCCATCTGGGGAACAGAGCAGCCAGAGCTGACGGTGCTGGAGGAAGGCGTTCCCTTTCTGATTCGGCCCGGCAGTGACCTGAGTACCGGCCTGTTTACGGATGCCCGTCATGCCCGAGCCTGGGTGCGGCAACACGCACCGGCCAGAGTGCTCAACATGTTTGCCTACACCTGCGGTTTTGGCCTGAATGCAGTCCTGGGCGGGGCACAGACGGTCAAAAATGTGGACCTGTCACGCAAGGTCCTGAGCTGGGGACAGGAAAACTACGCCCTGAGCGGCCTCAAGGCCCCAGATGCGGATTTTCTGTATGGTGACGTTTTCGAGTGGCTGCACCGCCTGGACAAACGCGGCGATGAATTCGACTTGGTGATTCTGGACCCGCCCAGTTTTGCCCGGAGCAAGGCCGGAGTCTGGCGTTCGGAAAAGGATTATGCTCGCCTCGCTTTCCAGGCCGCCAGAGTGACGGCGCAGGGCGGGCAGCTCCTGGCCCTGCTGAATCACGCCGGGGTCTCCCCTGCCCCGTTTGAACGCATGGTGCGGCTGGGACTGGATGAGGCCGGGAGACGCGGCAAACTGACCGAGCGCCTGCCCATAGGCCAGGATTATCCGGGTGCCAACCACCTGAAGGTGCAGGTCTGGTCTCTGGACTAAGTACGACCAAGTTACCGTTTCGAGATGACCCAAACACCGGGTCATTCCTACACTCACACTTGGCCGTGCCTGTCTACGCGATTGACCGGCCCGGCAAGGCAACAGCCGGTATAGTACAGCCATGAAAACAGCGCGAATTACCGGCGGGTCAGGGGAAACCTGACAGCCGCCGCGCTGCCATGACGCCCCGCCCAGCAGCGGGGTTTTTTTGTTCGCCGGTGCTCGGCTCTGGCAGAAGGAGAAAGAATGACCACACAGGAAAAAAGCTGGACTCCAGGAACGCTGGACTCCATGGACGTACTGAGACTGGCCCTGACCAGCAAAGTGTACGGAGCGGCCCAGGAAACCCCACTCAACGGCCTACCGCGCCTGAGCGCCAGACTGGGGCACCGCGTGGTCCTTAAACGTGAAGACCAGCAGCCGATCTTTTCGTTCAAGTTGCGCGGGGCGTACAACAAGATGGCGCAGCTCTCACCAAGAGAAGCGGCGCGGGGCGTCATCTGCGCCTCGGCAGGCAACCATGCCCAGGGAGTGGCCTTCTCGGCGCAGCATCTCGGACTGAAAGCCGTGATCGTCATGCCCGTGACCACCCCGGAAATTAAAGTTCAGGCCTGTCGGTCACGCGGGGCCGAGGTCGTTCTGCACGGCGACAGCTTCAGCGACGCCGAAACCTACGCCTTCACCTTGCAGCAGGAACGCGGCCTGACCTTCGTGCACCCCTACGACGACCCCTATGTGCTGGCGGGACAGGGCACGATTGGACTGGAACTGCTGCGACAGGTGGACGACGAGGAATTTACCGTGTTCGTGCCGGTGGGCGGCGGCGGGCTGATTGCAGGCGTGGCCGGGGTACTCAAAGCCCTGAAACCTGAAATCAAGATAGTCGGCGTGCAGACTGAGGATAGCGACGCTATGTTCCAGAGTGTGCAGGCAGGCGAACGGTTGCGGCTGGAGACGGTAGGTATTTTTGCCGATGGCGTGGCGGTCAAACAGGTGGGCGAATACACCCTGGCTCTGGCGGCGCGGTATGTAGACGAGTGGGTTCGGGTGAGCACCGACGAGATTTGCGCGGCCCTGAAGGATATCTTCGACGACACCCGCGCCGTGATGGAACCCGCCGGGGCGCTGGCGCTGGCGGGCCTGAAAAAATACGCGGCTGGGCGCAAACTGCCGCTGCAAACCCTGGTTGCCATTGCTAGCGGCGCAAATATGAACTTCGACCGCCTGCGGCACGTGGCCGAGCGCACCGAGATCGGTGAACAGAAGGAGGCGATTCTGGCCGTCACGATTCCGGAACAGCCCGGCGCGTTCCTGCACTTTATTCAGGTGATCGGTAACCGGGCCATCACCGAATTCAACTACCGCTACGCCCCGCGCACCGACGCCAGAATCTTCGTGGGGCTGCAACTCGGGAACGCCAGAGAACGCCACGAAATCGTGAACAGCCTGCAAAGTCTGGGTTACGCCGTCAGCGACCTGACCGACGACGAACTCGCCAAGATCCATGTGCGCTACATGGTCGGCGGACGGGCGCCCGAGGCCGTGAACGAACGGGTCTACTCCTTCACGTTTCCCGAACGGCCCGGCGCCCTCCTGCAATTTTTAAGCCAGCTTAAGGCCGACTGGAACATCAGCCTGTTTCACTACCGCAACCACGGCAGCGACTTCGGGCGGGTGCTGGCAGGCGTGCAGGTACCTGAAGAAGAGCTGGCTGCCTTCGATCAGTTTCTGGGGACCCTCGGTTATCCGTCGCAGGACATGACGCAAAATTCCAGTTACCGCCTGTTCCTGACCTGAGGAACACGTCAAAGCGGCTCCTGCGGAATATCCAGGAGCCGCTCTTATTGATAACGCGGAAAGTTGTTGTCGAATTGTAAACTCTGGACATGTCTGAGGTTTGGAAGCCACGACTCCTCA
>JAGLBK010000237.1 GCA_018260275.1 Deinococcus sp. | reverse complement strand
GGCAATCACCCGACGGTGGTGCCCAGGGCCATCGGCGCGGGTGGCGCGGGCATCTACCCGGTGCGGATCGAGCAGGCCACGCCGCATATGTTCTACGGCAAGATCCTCGGCCCCGACGGTCAGCCCCTGCCCGAACAGCCGCGCTTCACGCCCGAAGCGGCAGCGGTACTGGGCGGATTGCCGATGGCGTAGGAGTAGAGCACGGTTAAGCTTTCCAGCGTTCAGGCATTCGGATGACTTTCGAGGCCTAGCGCTTATAGACGCTGCTCACGTACCCGTTCATCAAGGTGACGACACTCTCGTGGTTTTTCCCCAGGGACTCGTGCCAGAAGATATGGAAATCCACCGGCCCCTTGCGCAGATCCAGATATTCTCCGGTGGACGCGGCTTCAAAGGACCGGCTCAGATTTTTCGTTCCGTCGGGTGTGGTTACCATGATCCTGTCCACGCCCTCGCCTGGATTCTGATCCATGTAAGCCCTCACCCGGTCCACGACCACTTTGCCGCTATCCCCGAAGGCATGAATTTCTAGGTGGGCGGACTGGTCTTCCGCCGGGCCGTTTTCGATAAAGAAGCCTACCGGATAGGAATACTGGACGAGGTCAAGTCTGGAGAACATCACGCTGCCCTGGCACCGGACGCTGTCGGTCAGCCCGGAGACGACCGTCGCGCCATCCGCCTGCACTGGTAGATGAAGGTAACGCAGCAGCGCCTGTTGCTCTGGCACAGGTACGCTTCGCAGCAGATCCGGGGCCAGCAGGCTCAAGGTGCCCGCCCTGACCTTCAGGCGCTCGCCCTGGCAGCCCAGCATCACGACATAAGTCTGCTCTTCCAGCGGAGCGGGGGCGCTTTTCGGCACATGGAGCAGAAACTGAATCTTCTGACTGGGGCTGCGGTTCACATGGTCGCGCTTCTCAAAAGGACCGCTCTCTTTGAACGGATAAGCGGGATCAAGGAGCGGCACAGCCGATGCCTGCCCGAACAGCAGAGCCAGCGGCAGCAACGCGCATAGAAAGCATAGAAAGCAGCGTGAGGACGTCGTCATGACTTCAGCTTATTTCACCGTGTACGTCACGGCGGGTACCGGCACGTTGATCGTTGCGAATTCGCCTTTGGGTTTCCCATTTTCGATCACCTTGACGCGGGTGGTCGCCAGCGCTTTGAGGGTGTGCGTGCCTGCCGGATAGTCCACCGTGACGCCAGTGCTGAGGCTTTCACCGACCCGCCAGACCTGCGGCGGAAAGTTGACATTCCAGCAGGTGTCGTACTGCTGGGGCTTCAGGGCGCCCTGCTCCTTGCCGGGGTAGTCCAGAAAGTCGATCCCGAAGGGGCGCGGGCAGGAATTTTCGAGCAGCAGCGCGTTCGGCCCCATGTTCAGCAGGCTGACGGTCAGCAGGTGCCCCTGCAACTCGGCGGAGGAGTGAATCTGGGTTTCCGGGGCGCGGCTCACCGATGGCGCACAGGAGGCGAGCAGACCCAGCGTAAGGGAACGGAGCACAGGTTGACGCATGGGGCTGATCTTAGCTGCGCTGCATGTGAGCCGGGTTATTCGCGGGTTTCGCCGTTGCCCAGCACGACCCATTTGCTGGTGGTCAGTTCGCGCAGACCCATCGGCCCACGGGCGTGCAGCTTCTGCGTGCTGATGGCGACCTCGGCCCCCAGCCCCAGCTGCCCACCGTCGTTGAAGCGTGGGCTGGCGTTGACTATTACGGCGGCGCTGTCCACGTCCTGCACGAAGAGCCTCGCCTGGGCGTCGTCGCGGGTCAGGATCACGTCGGTATGTCCGCCACGCTCGGCAATAAAGTCCAGCGCTTCTTCCAGGCCGCCGACCACCTTGACACTGGCCGTCAGTGCCAGGAATTCGGTGCCGTAATCGCTGTCCTGGGCAGTTTGGGCGCTTAGGCCCGCCGCTTGCAAAACGCTTACGCTCTCAGCGTCGGCCCGCACGCTCACTCCGTTTTCCAGTAGTGGGCGCAGCAGTTCAGGCAGGGCAGGCAGCGCTTCCCGGCCCACCAGCAGAGTGTCCAGCGCGTTGCAGGCACTCGGCTTTTGCATCTTGGCGTTCTGAATGATTCGCGCCGCTGTCTGAACGTCCTCTGGCGTGCGCGTAAAGCTGGCGTCCACGTAGAGATGCACCACGCCGATGCCCCCCACTATCACGGGTACGGTGGCGTTTTCGACGCAGTAGCGGTGCAGCCCTGCCCCGCCACGCGGAATAATCGCGTCGACGCAGTCGTCGAGCTTGAGGAGTTCCAGCATCCGCTCACGCGCCGGGTCGCGGATCACCTGCACGGCGTCTGTCGGCAGCTTCTGTGCCCCAAGAGCGGCCTGAATCGCGTTTTCCAGGGCCGCGTTGCTGTTCACAGTTTCCTTGCCGCCGCGCAGAATGACCGCGTTGCCGCTCATCAGGGCCAGCACCGCCGTGTCCACGGTCACGTTGGGGCGGCTCTCGTAAATCACGCCCAGCACGCCCAGCGGCACACGTCTCTGGTTTACGCGGATGCCGCTAGGTAGCGTTTTTTCCTCGGTCTGTTCGCCTACCGGGTCGGGCAGCCCGGCGACCGCCTCGACATCCGAGGCGATGGCTTCTAGCGACCCGGCACTCAGGCGCAGGCGGTCGACCATGTGCGCGGGCAGGCCGCCTGCCTCAGCCGCCGCCACGTCGCGGGCGTTCGCGGCCAGAATGCTGTCCTGGCGCACGCGCAGCTCGGCCGCAATGGCCCGCAGCGCCGCAGCTTTCTGCGCGGTAGGCAGCGAACGCAGCACCCGCGCCGCACGTCTGGCCCGCAGGCCCATTTCCCGCACACTGGTTGACTGGCTGGTGTTCTGGGTGGTTGCCTGGGTCGCCGCGTCAGTTGCCGCACTGTTCATTCACCGAGCGTAACAGGTCGCGCCGCCGTACAGGCAAGGCTGGGCTGCACCCGGCGCCTCACTCCAGGCTGCTCACTTCAGGCGGCAAGCGGCAGAGACTTTTTGCACGACCATCCCTTTTTTGAGGTGGTAGGTCTGGAGTTCGTAGCTCTGGTTGCGGTCGTAGCCGTTGCTGTACGCCGACAGATGATGCGCCCGCACGAAGCCGGGATGATACTCCAGGCTGGTTCTGATCGGTTTACCCTTCCAGCCCTCGGCGACCTGCTGGATCTGCGCCAGGAACTCCTTTTCGCTGTCCGGTATTTCGCTGGCCGGATACGGCGGGTTGATCCGTTCCAGATACCACATATACTCTCCGGCGCACGCTTTGCCCGTAAAGCCGCGTGCCAGTCGGTCGATCTCTGCTTTGTGGGCCGCCTTGACCGGGGGCAGCGGGGCGTAAGCACTGGCTGAGGCCGTCAGCGCCAGCAGGGCGGCGAACAGGATACGTCGCATGCCTGGCATTCTGCGGCCGCGGTGTCAGAAAAATGCCAGCAGCGCGGTGAAGCTGACGGAACTGTCCCCGGTAGACCCTTACAACCTCACCAGATCGTCGCGGTGAACGGCCTCCGGGCCGTAGGTGAACCCCAGTGCCGCCTCGATGTCGCGCGACTGTTTGCCCATGATCCGGCTCAGGTCGCTGCTCCCATAGCGGCTCAGCCCCCGCGCGATTTCCTGGCCGTCCGG
>JAGLBK010000236.1 GCA_018260275.1 Deinococcus sp. | reverse complement strand
AGGCGCAGGCCGCCGGGGTGCCGCTGGTGACTTTCGATGTCGGGCCGCTGCGCGAGGTCGCCGGGCCGGGCGGCGCTCTGCTGATTGCGCCCTTCGATCCTCAGGCTTTTGCCCAGGCCGCCGCCGGGGTGGTCCGGAACCCGGCCCAGCGCGAGTGGCTGGCCGCCCAGGGCCGCCACTGGGCACGGCACTACGACTGGGATCTGCTGGCCCAGCAGCAGGAAGCGGCTTATGTGGCCGCTCTGGCCCGCCCCAGACGCACGCGCCAGACCGGAGCCTACCGATGACCCCTACACCGCAAGACGAATCCCCAGCCCCGCTTCAGCCACCTACTCTCCAGGCAGGCGACCTCCAGGGCCAGGCGCTTCCTGGCACAGCGGCCATGACGCCCCGGCTCTGGCTGGTGCTGCTGGGGGTCATGGGCCTGACCTTTCTCCTGCGGGCCTTTCACGTCGGGCCGACCTGGGATATTCACGTCGACGAACTGACTTACCTCAATATCTCGCGCTATGTCGAGCAGCGCTTGCACGTCAGGCTCTATGGTGAGCCGTTTTACCTGCACCCCCCGGCCTACTTTTTTCTGGAAGCGGCCTGGCTCAAACTGTTTCACCCGGCGGGCGACCTGATTCAGCAGGTCTACGCCGCGCGCTACCTGAATGTCCTGCTGGGGACGCTGACTTCTGGTCTGCTCTTCTTGCTGGGCCGCCGGATCGCGGGCTGGCAGGCGGGCCTGATCGCGGCGCTGCTGTTTGCCCTCGACCCCTTCATGGTCCGTAGCAACAGCCAGACCCTGCTGGAAACCTCGGCGATGTTCTGGACCCTGCTGGGCTGGACTGTCCTGTTCGGGGCCGCCGGGCGCGGCGTGTTCCGGCGGCGCGATGTTCTGCTGACCGGAGTGGCCTTCGGGCTGGCCCTGCTGACCAAGGAAATGCTGGTCTTCCTGACGCTGCTTCCCCTTGGCCTGCTGTTCCTGGTCAACTGGTCGGTGCCGCGCAAGGTCGCGGCGGCCATTGCCAGCGTCAGTCTCCTGTCTTACCTGCCTTACCCGCTGATCGTCTTTCTGGTCGGCGACTGGCGGCTGTTCATGGAAGCCAAGTTCTCGGGGGTCAGCCGCTTTCTGGGGGCCACCAAAGTCACCGGCTTCAAGCGGGCGGGCGGCCCGTCGCTGGCCGACGCCGTGATCGCCAATCTACAGACGTTTGCCACGACCTATCTGCTGGTACTGACCGGGCTGGTGGCCCTGGTCATCCTGCTGCGGCGCGGCGACAGATTGATGCGGATGCTGGCGGCCCTGCTGGGCAGCGCTTACCTGATGCTGGGGTTCTCGGTGGTCATCGGGACGCTGGAAGAGCAGTTTTTCTATTACCTGGTGGTGCCCTCGATGCTGGCGACCGGGGTGGCCCTCTGGCTGCTGATGGAACAGCCCTCGCGGCTGCGGCGCGGCTACGTGTTCACGGGCCGTGTGGCGGGCGGGCTGTTTATGCTCTGGACCCTGTTCGTCTGGAATCATTTTCACGGTTCGCCCAGCAATGGCTACGAACAGCTGCGAAATTACCTCGGGCGCAATGTGCCTGCTGGCAGCCGTATCTCGACCCTCACCGAGGAGTCCATGTTCTTGCTGGGCGGGTACAGTACCGCCGTCTGGAACGATGTGACGGCTTTACGTGGGGGTCAGGCGCAGTACGCTGTGCTCAGTACCCAGCAGGTCGCCAAGGGCTACGGCTACGCTACACCAGAATTCAAGGCCTGGCTGGATCAAAACGCCAGGCTGGTCGCGGCTTTTCCGTCGCGCAGTTATGGGCAGCTGAACCTGTATAAGCTCCCTGCCTTCCTCGCCAGTGGCCGCCTGGGGAACCCGGTGACGGTCGGTAAGGGTGGGTGGCTCTTTTTGCCCAGCGAATATCAGGCCGACGCCGCCGTGGCTGCACATCCGGAGCAGGCCGGACGTTACGCCGCCGTGACCATCGAGCGTCTGTCGCGCCTGCTGCGGAGCCGGGGCCAGATGCTGGAGGTGGCGCTGGTGCCGACCAAGGCGCGGGTCTACTCCAGCTTTCTGCCCAGTGGCACCGAGGTGTCGGCGGCCGTGCAGGGGCGTTACGGGCGCACCATTCGCAGCCTGCAAAACGGCGGTGTGCTGGCCCCCGATCTCGCCTCGGCTTTTGCCCGTGAGGCAGCGAAGCCGGGCGCGCCTCTGCTGTACTTCAAGCAGGACCACCACTGGACCCCGCAGGGAGCGCAACTGACCGCTCAGGTGCTTGAGAACAACCTGCGGGGCCGGGTCGATCTGTCAGGGCTGCCTCCATTTGAAGGCCAGGTTCAGCTATTGGCACCCGCTACGGCTCCACTGCACTCATTGACCAATCTGCTCTCGCCGTCTCAGCAGGCCCAGTTCAAGCCGGAAGTTTACCTGCCCCTGCACGTTCAAAATAAGGCGGCGGCAGAGACTGGCCTCCTCGACGAGGTGACGCCTGGCGTAACACTGGTCGGGTCCAGCTTTTCATCCGTTCCTTCGCTGGAATTTGGCCCACTGCTCTCCACGGCGCTTGCTAGAGACGTGCTGAATGTGGCCGCTTCTGCGGTAGGTTCGCTGGAACCGATGACCAAGTACCTCGGCAGTGATGCTTTTCACCAGACGCCACCTAAATTGATCGTCTGGGAAATGTGGGAAGAATCCCTGAACAATCAGGGCGTTGGTACGATCCCTAACGATTTCCTGCTCAATGCTGGCGCCAATGTCCTCAACAAATGTTCTGAGTCACCAGTCGCTCTGCCTGCGCCGAGCTGGAATGCGGCTGATGGAACTTACCGTTACGCGGTCGACAATGCCGCCAATCCGCTGGGCGATTACCTGCATTTTAACTGGAAAGCGCCGGGGCAAAACAGGGTACGTGTAGCACTGGTGACGGCGACGGGGGAGACCCACGACCAGTGGCTCGCCCTGCCGGACGATGGGCAGCCGCATGATCTGAATGTCCCTCTCTATACTCTCGCCGGAAAGACCGTCACTCAGCTCAGGGTTTATGGTAAGCCCAGCGCTGCCGCGCCGCAGCTTCAGGATTCGCGGCTGTGCCACCTGCCGGACTACCTGATTGACGCCAGCTACCTGCCCCCTGGCGCCACCGATCTGCTGAGCGACAGTGCTCCCAGCCGACTTTCGATCGAGGGGCTGGGTCAAATCGAAACGACGGGCCACCGCTGGGCCGTCGGTCCCGAAACCAGCTTTTCCTTCTTTGCGCCGGGCAGTCACGTAGCCACCCTGCATGTCAAGTTCCGTTCACCGATTGACGGTCAGGCGGTGGGCGTCTTTATGAATGGGCAGCGTCTGGTCAACCGCGCCGATCTGTACCGTGACGACGTGACCGATCTGCTACTGAAACTCCAGGTGCGTCCGGGGCTGAATACCCTGAGCTTCAAGCCGCGCATTCTGAACATCGGGGCCACCAGGTTTGCGCCCGACGATGCCCGTGCCACCTCCGTCGAATTCACGAAATTCGAGCTGGTCGACCAGTAACCAGTGAAGAAGAATTCGCCGTCTGATATGGAATTAAAACCTCGAGTGCTAGGGGATACCTGACGGCACAAGAAAGCGGAAGCTTGAGGTATGCCTACCAAATTGCTTCCGCT
>JAGLBK010000235.1 GCA_018260275.1 Deinococcus sp. | reverse complement strand
GAGAGGACTTCCACCAGGAGACACGGCGCGGTTTCGGCCATCTCGCTGCCAGTCTCGGTGTCACAAACCAGCATCACGTCGGGGTAAAAGTAGGCATCTTCTATCCGTAGCCGCATGTCGGCCAGATGCAGGCGGCACTTCTGCTTCCTGGCGTGTGGATGCAGCGCCGCAACGATATTCACCGAGATAGCCGAATGTTTGCGGCTGACCCCGGCCTGTGCGTGCAGCGGGTACACGAAGCCCGCCACATACTCACGCTTGACGGGGCTGGCGGCCTCGGTACGCAGATACTCCTCGACAGTGAGTGCTTTGAAAGCGGGGCCAGTCATGGCGATATTCTAAAGATAATGCCCGCCGACCTCCGCGCCCTCATTCCCCGCCACAAGCACGACACAGGCCGGGCCGAGGCTCTGGCTGCACTGGGTTTCCCTGCCATTACGCCCATCCTGCCCGAAATCCTGCAAAGCGTGCAAGACCCCAACTGGCCCACCGCGCAAATCCTGTTGCCCCTGCTGGTCGGCATCGGTGCGCCGCTGGCCCCATACATCCGCGAAGTCCTCCAGAAAGACGATTACGGCTGGCAATACACCCTGCTGCTGCGGGTGGTTTACTACTCGCCCCCACTGGCCCGCGAGCTGGTGCCAGAGCTGCGGCGGCTGGCAGAGGCCGTCACCGAGGCACAAAAAGCCGAGGAGCTGGACGTGATAGCGCAGGAAATTCTGGCGGAACTGGGTGAATAGTCGTATCACATCCTCAAAACCTCAACCTTCTGCGCTCCCTTTGACTCGTCATACCAGGACGTTACAAATTTTCTATGGGAAATCTTCCCGTTTGAGGATGCGTCACAGCGCAGCCAGGCCCCTTCAGGGTGCCGCCCTGGTCAGGAAGCTGTTCTGCCCAAAACACTGATACGGAGTCCGATTCAATCGGGTACGAAGTGATTCAATCCGAGCGGATGCGGTCAGGCTTGCTCTGCTGTGCAGCTTTCCAAGTCAAGCGAGTCCGTTCTGACCAAGAAGCTGTTCTGCCCAAGACAGCGAGTAGGAAAGCATACGGGTTCCGCGATATGGAGACACAGGCGGCTCCTTCCCGCCTGTGTCGGAATTTGTATGAGTCACAGAAAATCGCCTATGGTTCATAAATCCTTGAACTCTGCATTAACCTCTGCCCCTATCTGGCGGTATTCCTGAAAGAGCTGACCAGCAGGCCGGGCCACCTCCGAACGTTTGATGTCAAAGGAAAAGCCGCCGCAAACGCTACTTTTATCTCACCGAGTTCAAAACTGAAGCATGATCGGAACATTAGGAAATTAGAATGTAATAGATCCGTTACAATGGTTGTGTCAAACTCATGTCATGACCAGCAGCCTCCTGACCCCCGAGATTCCCGCAGAACACATGGCGCTCATCGTGGTAATTTGGGTAGCTCACCGCACACTGACCCGGTATTTTCAGGGCGACTTACAGGCGCTCGATTCACTGAACCCCAAAGTTGCCGCCTGGCTCGAAATGCACGGCTATATCGAAATCCTGCGCGTCGAGGACGGCGTGCGGTACTTGGCGACGCCCAAAGCCCAGCGTGCGATCCTCAGCTCGGTGGCCTGAAGCCCAGGGTTGAAACAGAGTTGAAACGCGGAGGCCACGCCCCCAGCATCGTCACACCTTGCTACCCTGCTGCATGTCTCCGCTTCTGCGCACGGTGCTGCTGCTGACCCTCTCAAACGTGTTTATGACCTTCGCGTGGTACGGCCTGCTGGACAAAATGGCAGCGCGGCCACTGCTCATGGCCGTGCTGGCCAGCTGGGGCATTGCCTTTTTCGAGTATGTCCTGCAAGTCCCGGCCAACCGCATCGGGCATCAGGTGCTCAGCGTCGGGCAGCTTAAAATGCTTCAGGAAGTGATCTCGCTCAGCGTGTTCGTTCCTTTTGCCGTGCTGTACCTGCGCGAACCGCTCAAGCTCAATTATCTGTGGGCCGGACTGTGCATTCTGGGCGCGGTCTATTTCGTGTTCAGGGGCAAATGATGTCCGGGCGAACTGGACAGCCCTAGAAGAATTCGCCTGAACTTCCGGCCAGGGCATGTTAGCCTTCCTCCACAGCCCACCGGAGGAAAAACGCCCGCCATGACGACGCTCGAAGAACTGATGAACGCCCCTGCCCCCGCCAGCGCCTGGGTGCTGGAACGCGACTGTGCCGAAACTGGACTGGACCCGCAGGACATCCGTGACGAGATGCTGCGCCGCATCGGTGAGATGCGCGGCAGCATAGAGCGTGGGCTGCAAAGCGACGCCAGAAGCATTACCGGCATGGTGGGCTGGAACGCCAAGGGCCTGTGGGACGCGCCCGACGTGCTGAATGCGCCCCTGCTGAAGCGGGTGCAGGCTTACGCAATGGCGGTCAACGAGGAAAATGCCCGCATGGGCCGCATCGTCGCCGCACCCACGGCGGGCAGTGCCGGAACCATTCCGGGGGCGCTGCTGGGCGTGGCCGACCACCTCGGCATCTCCGACGAAAAGCTGGTGGAGCCGATGATTCTGGCGGCGGGCGTGGGCAAGGCCATCAGCAAGCGCATGTTCATTTCGGGTGCGGCAGGGGGCTGTCAGGCCGAGATTGGCAGCAGCGCGGCGATGGCGGCGGCGGCGGTAGTCGAACTGCTCGGCGGCACCCCCCGCGCCGCCATTCACGCGGCTAGCATGGCTCTGATGAACACCATTGGGCTGGTGTGCGATCCGGTGGGCGGCTACGTGGAAGTGCCCTGTGTAAGCCGCAACGCCTTTTTTGCCGTCCACGCGGTCAGCGCGGCGCAACTGGCGCTAGCGCAGCTGGAAAGTTTTATTCCGCCCGACGAAGTGCTGGGCGCGATGGCCTCGGTGGGCCGCATGATGCCCGCCGCCCTGCGCGAAACCGCCGACGGTGGGCTGGCCCAGACCCCCACCGGGCTGGCCGTGACCGCCCGCATGGAAGGCCAGCCACAGGACGGCGAACTGCCCGGCGGCATGGTCGAATTGCCGATGGCCTGAGGCCCGGCAGGTTTATTTGGCCGCGATGCACTCGATTTCGACCGCGGCATCCATGACCAGCCCGGCGGTGGCGAAGGTGGCGCGGGCCGGATAGGGCTTGACCATCCAGGCTTTATAGGCTTCGTTCATGGCCGCAAAGTCCTTGATGTCTTTGAGGAGCACGGTGCATTTGACGAGGTTACTGCGGGTATATCCACTTTTCTTCAGGACAGTCTCGATATTCTCCAGCGCCTGGGTGGTTTGTGGTCCCACGCCACCAGGAACGAGATTCTCGCCGCTGGCATCACTTCCGATCTGACCAGCAAGGTAAATGGTCGTGCCGACCTTGACGCTGTCGGAGAACGCATACCCTTCCGCTGGCAGGTAAGTGACGTGCTGGTAAGGCGTAATGGCAGCAGCAAGTGAGAAAGTGGCCAGCAGCGAAAGAGTCAGAATTTTCTTCATGTTCTCATTATAGAGATAAGATTAAGCAAATCTGAGAGATGGCCCTCCGGACTGAAAGTAGGTTGCTGTGGCCTTTGGACTATTGAGACCCCGCACACACTCGGCGACAGGGCCGCGCCGGGCCGCTATACTTTTCAGGTTATGCGTACCGTCACGGTAGGGACGCGGGGAAGCACACTTGCACTCGCT
>JAGLBK010000234.1 GCA_018260275.1 Deinococcus sp. | reverse complement strand
TTCGTTACCGCCAGCTCCCGGCCAAGCTTCTTGGCCTGAACACCGATGCGACATCAACTTAACTCGTTATCAATAGTTGGTGCAGCGGGCGGCAGTCTACGCTGTGCAACTGGGCATCCAGAAAAGTCACCCGCAGGCCCTCGCGCTCTGGGCTGCACGCCATCACGCCCACCTGCGCGTCCAGGTCAGGCGGATAGGCAGCGACCCGCAGGAGCGTCCATTTCGGCTGGTGCTGCGCTCTGGCATGAAAAATGAGCGCGTCTCCACGGCGGATACAGCGGAAGGTCACCTCTGCCTGCTCCGCGCCCGGTTGCATACTCCAGTCGGATTTTTCCTGCGTGACGACCACGCTCCACTGTTCATGTCCGACAAATTCCGTGCCGCATTTGACCCAGTGTCGCGCGTCCGTCCGCAGCATCAGGCCCGCCTGGTCGTACAGTTCGCGGTACTCGCCGCGCAGGGTCACGGTGAACGAAAATTCACGCGGAGCGGGCAGCAGCAGCGCGTGGCCCGTGTCCCGGACGAACCCGTACTGCGTTTCGCACCAGAAATCGCCGCCGTGTGCGCTGACGACCTCCAAGGAACCGTCCGGCAGAATGTGCCAGTGTGGAGGAGGATTGAGCCAGCTCATTGCCTGCCAGTCGTGTGCCATAGCGCAGTTTACCTGAGCTGTCGCCCCAGCTCCTGCACCATTTTCGCAGGAGATCTAATAGAAAAACGCCCCTGTCAATGTTGAGCGGGGGCGTTTGCGGGGCCGGACTTATTGATGACGTGCAAAGTTGGTGACGCCTATTCCTCAAATTTGGCCCTGTTTCATAAGCCATGAGGCTTTTTCCTAGAGTTCATGGCTCATGTCCCAGAGCTCATGGCGTGGCGGGCTAACGCCAACAGCCGGACACAAACTTACCGCGTCATCAATAACTTTCGTTCTGCTGAATCCAGGCCATGACCTGCTCCGAGAAGCCGCTGACCTTCACCCAGGGGCCGAAGCCGACACCGTTCTGGTACGCGGCCACGTTGATGATGTAGCCCTTTGCCCTGGGTGGCCCGACCACGTCGGCACTCTGCTCGTCCGTCAGGACAATCAGGCGGTCGTGAGAGCGACTGTTCATCGCCAGGACGGCTGCCCCGAGGTTGGTGCCTCCGGCAGGCCGCCCGAGCGCGTCACGCAGGGCAAAGCCCCGGCGAGCCGGGATAGAGGTCGTCCCGTGGTCAAAGGTCCAGACCTCGCACGTCTCGCACAACTCACGGGCCAGAATCGCCAGCCCACAGGCGGCGTCGTACCGCGACAGATCACTTTTCCCGCTGATGCCGCTGCTCATGCTGCCGCTCCTGTCCAGCAGCAGAATCGTATGGCCGGGCAGCTTGGGCATTCCTTCCAGGCTGCGGAACATCGCGCCTTCCAGTTCGGGTTCCAGCTGGGGTGCGAATCGGGCCGCCGCGATGAAGCGGAAGGGCAGGATGCGCTCGGTCTTCATCCGGTTCAGTCCGTCACGAATCAGCGCATCGGGCACCCCCGCCCCCTGCATGTTACGCAGGTTGCGGAGCAGGGCCAGGCCACCGAGCTTGTCCTCGCGCAGCAGCCGCTCCCAGGTCGCCCCCTTGTCGGCTCCGGAGCTCAGCTGGGTTTCCCAGGTGTCGGGAGTCTCCAGTTCGTCGGCCAGCAGCCGCTTCCAGAGGTCAGCCTGCTCAGAATTGGCGGGTTTCGGGTGACTGACTCGCAGCACGTCGCGCAGCTTGACCGTCTTGTCGCGGTTGTACTTCTGAAGCGAGTATTCGTTGAACTTTTTGAAGGCGTCGCCCAGGCCCTTTTTGACTCCGGCACTCAGGGGCTGACGTCCATCCTGCCAGTAGAGCGCCAGGAACTCCGTCAGCTCATCCGGGCGCTGGACTACCCGCGCCAGCGTGGCGGCCACCAGTGGGCCGCTCCCCTTGAGGCGGGCCAGCTCGCGTACCAGGAGCAGGGGAACGTGGCGCAGCTTGCCGCCCTCACGCGCCTCGATAGCAATTTGCGCGACTTCTTCAGGGGGCAGAGCCGGAATCAGGGCGCGAATCTGGTCGGCAACGGCCTGACCGTCCACATAGAACTGATTCTCCCAGAGCATGTTTGCCAGCACCAGGCGCCGCAGCTGCTGCCCAGCGTTCTGCGGGACAGCGGGAGCGCCTTCGAAGGTACGGAGTTTGTTGACTGGATACGCGTTGATACTCGCCATTGGAACCCTCCAAGGAATAGAAAAAGCCTCCGGGGGAAAGGAGTCGCATACGGTATTTTTCTTAACAACCTCGAGTGCTAGGGGACAACGGAAAGCAGACAGAAGCTCCTACCTTGCAAATCATCGTCCGACACAGTGTTTCTGGAATTAACTCAATTGGTTTTACACTCGAAACAGTGGGCATATTCTGCTATTTAGAAAATTTTAACAACAAAATACGCTAAAGGAAAAATCTAGCTAAAATTGCAAACGGGAATTTGTCGTCCACGACGAGAAGTGATTGTTCGCAACCCCTAGCACTCGAGGTTAACAGGAAGTAACCGTATGCTGCGCCACCCGAAGGCGATGGGCTGTTGGGGGAAAGGGTCGGACGCGGTGTTTGTTTCTTTTCGAGAGAAGTAACCGCGCCCTGCGCCACCCAACTGCCCTGATACTACCGAGCAGAACTCGCCTGCTCAATACGCTGAACGGCCTACAGGTTGCCCTTGAGGGTGCTGGCGACCTTGAACGACACTTTCTTGCCCGCTGGCCCTTTCGATTCTCCCCGTACCGCACGAACGGCTTGCACTGAGACGACGGGGCAACTGCTGACCTGGCACCCAGTCGGGCTGACCTGGGAAGCTATTGATGACGCGGTAAGTTTGTGTCCGGCTGTTGGCGTTAGCCCGCCACGCCATGAGCTCTGGGACATGAGCCATGAACTCTAGGAAAAAGCCTCATGGCTTATGAAACAGGGCCAAATTTGAGGAACAGGCGTCACCAACTTTGCACGTCATCAATAGGACGCTCACCGAGGTGTACCAGGTGCCGCGAGAAATCAGCGACCCACCTGCCGAGTGATCACGCCGCTCAGATCATCCAGAAGATCTCCTTCTCGCCTCCACACGCACTATAATTACGCTATGAGCAAAACAATAGTGTTCCATTTCTCTGCCCCCGACCCGCTGAAGTACGAGATCAAGGTGGCAGGCAAAACCACGGTCAAGCGCCGCGACTGGGACAGCGACAAGCTACTGGCCTATGTGCAGGAGCATCTGCCGGGGCTGTTCGAGAGCCGCTTCCCCGACTATGAGCTGAAAATCCAGCAGGCCCGCAAACGCGATATCCGCCTGGAAGGCTGGAAGCCGGGCACTGAGGAAAGCGACGAGGTGAAGCAGACGTTCGACGAGCTGGTGGGCGAGGTGCTGGCCGACATCGAGGTCGAGAACTTTCTGGCAAACTGAAGCTCACAACAACCAAAAGCCCCTGGCCCCAGCTATCAGGCCAGGGGCTTTTGGTCGATAAAGACTCAATTTCATCGCCGCCCGATTCAGCGGGTATTGTTCGACTTAGCGAGGAACCATTGATAACGAGTTAAGTTGATGTCGGATCGGTGTTCAGGCCAAGAAGCTTGGCCGGGAGCTGGCGGTAACGAATCTTGGGCCAGATGGTTCTCAGGTACTTCT
>JAGLBK010000233.1 GCA_018260275.1 Deinococcus sp. | reverse complement strand
CTCCAGTATTGAGGGCCAACCCGCGTAAGGTCAGGGATGCGCCCCGCACCGTCAAGTTTAACCTCACTTCGTCAGTTCTGTATTAGTGTCGTCTGCACACAAAGGCGATCTGCGCCGAGTTTATTTTTCCGGACGGCTTAGGTTCTGATCCGCTCAAGAAACCGTTCGCCTTTACCGGACCCGCGTCATCCGACACCGAGTTCCCGTTATGGTGTGGTCGTGCACGGTGTGACCACAGTCTTTGAGCAGGAAAACAGAAAACTGCAAATTACCCGCTATGGGCAGGGCAGACCAGTGATCTTCATTCACGGCCTGAGCGGGTCGGGCCACTGGTGGAAGCGCAATCTGCCCGCGTTCACGCCACACTTCGCGGTGTACGTCGTCGAACTGGTGGGGTACGGCAACGCTCACCGGCAGCGGTCACTGGGTGTCCAGGCCGACGCCCGGATCATCGCCGCCTGGCTGGAGCAGGCCGACCTGAAAGAAGCCGCGCTGATCGGCCACAGCCTGGGCGGACAGATCGCCACGCGGGTCGTGGCCCTGGTGCCGGGGCGCATCAGCGAACTGGTGCTGGCCTGCTCTACCGGCCTGCTCCGGGGCAACCCGGTCCGGCTGGCCCTCAAACTGCCCCGCGCCGGGGTGTCGGGGCGCCTCAGCTTTTTGCCGCGCATCCTGGCCGATTCGGCGCGGGCGGGCCTGCCGAACCTGTGGCGCACTGGCCGGAGCCTGCTGCTCGACGACGTGACCGAACTGTTGCCGCTCATGCAGGTCAGAACGCTGGTCATCTGGGGCGGGCGCGACGTGCTGGTGCCCGCCTCACTCGGGCGGCAACTCGCCCAGGCCATTCCCGGTGCCCGTTTCTACGAAATTCCCCGTGCCGGACACGTCGTGATGGTGGACGCTCCCGAGGAATTCAACTGCACCGTCCTCGATTTCCTGAGCGCCGGAGGATGAAGGCAAACAGCACGGCTCACCGTGAGGCAGGTCACTCCGAATTTACGCGCGTCGGCGGCCTGTGGACCCACGCCTGGGTGCGGGGACAGGGGAGACCGCTGGTGGTCGTACCGGGACTGGGCTGCGCGTCGTGGATGTACCAGCGCGTTTCGCGTGAACTGGCGCAGGAACGCCGGGTCTATGTCTACGACCCCCCCGGCCACGGCTGGAGCCAGGGCGAGCGGCACCTGCCCCGGCGCATAGAAGAATTGACCGACCACCTTGCCGCATGGTTGCAGGCGGTGGGCCTGAGCCAGGCCGCACTGTTCGGGCACTCGCTGGGGGGCGAGGTGATCCTTGATCTGGCGGCCCGCTACCCGCAGCTGGTATCGGCGCTGGTCGCCTGCGCCCCGACCGGCGTTCCGGACAATCCGCACATTACCGTGCAGCTTCTGCGCCTGCTCCGCGACCTGCCGCGCGAACGCCCCGGCCTGCTGACCCTCGGCTTCAGCGCCTATTCCAGCTGTGGAGTACGCCGCATGTACGCTCTGGCGCGCGATCAGGAAAAGCACCATACGCAGCCTTTGCTGGGTCGTATCCGGGCGCCCACGCTGCTGCTGGAGGGAAACCGCGACCTGGTCATTCATGCTTGGACCATCGAAACGATCGAGCGCGGCATTCCCGACGCCCTCTCCCGCACCATCCACGGCGGCACCCACGCCCTGACCGATTCACACCCTAGAACGGTGGCCCGTCTGACCCTCGACTTTCTGAAACTGACCGAAGAGAACCGCGACACCGACTGGGCAAATAAACTGATATCCGGCGAGACTGAGCAATAATGTTGCTCCGGGGTCAGGAGAACCAGGCTGGTAAGCAATAGTGTTGCTAAACTTTGCACCAACCGGTGTAAGATGAGGGCATGTTTGAGGACACCCACACCGAACACGTCTTGCTGACCCCCGGCCCGACACCGATTCACCCCCGCGCCCAGAAGGCGCTGATGCGCGGGATGCTGGGCCATATGGACCCGGAAGTCTTTGCGCTCAACCGCGAGATTCAGGCCGACCTGCGCGTCATGTACGGCACCGAACCCGAGGCCTTTACCGCCCTGCTGGCCGGAACAGGCAGCCTGGGGATGGAAGCCGGTTTTGCCAACCTGGTCGAAAAGGGCGACGAGGTCCTGGTCTGTGCCAACGGCAGCTTTGGCCGCCGCATGGCCGAGATGGCCGCCCGTTACGGCGCGAAGGTCCGGCTGGTCACGGCGCCGCTGGGCGAGGCGATCAACCCGGAAGACGTGGCGAACCACATCGACGGCGTGGCGATGGTAGCCGTCGTGCATGGGGAGACCAGCACCGGCGTCCTGAATCCGGTTCCCGAAATCGCGGAACTCGTGCGCCGCAGCGGGGCCCTCTTTACCGTGGACGCCGTGACCACCGCCGGAATGGAACCCTTCAGGATGCAGGACTGGGGCGTGGATTACGCCTACACTGGAGCGCAGAAGTGCCTCTCGGCCCCTCCCGGTCTGGCCCCGATTGCCGTCAGTGAACGGGCCTTTGCCCGCTTCGACTCGCGCCGCAGCCCCACGCCGCTGTGGTACTGCGATTTCGGCGGCCTGAAGGACTACTGGATCGACCACACCTATCACCACACTGTCCCGGTCAACCTGCACTACGCTTTTCATGCCGCCCTTCAGGCCGCGCTGGAAGAAGGGCTGGAAAACCGCCAGCACCGCGTGCGCATGATGGGCCGCGTGATTACCCGCACGCTGGAACCTTACGGTTTCTCGCACTATGTCCGCAAGGAAGCCGACCGCCTGCCGACGGTGCTGGCCCTACGCCTGCCGGAAGGCTTCGACGACGCCGGGGTGCGCCAGGCCCTTCGCAAACGCGAAATCAGCGTCACGGGCGGCCTCGGCCCGACCGCGGGCGTGATCTGGCGACTGGGCCTGATGGGCGAAAGTGCCCACCCCGAGCCTTACCGCAAGTTGATGGCGGCGCTGCAAGACCTGATGGGCGAACCCGGTTTGCTGCCCCGCTACGAAGAAGTGCTAGCGGAGGAAACAGTCCAGAAACCTGCATTGCTCTCTGTCTGAGAGCCACTCCTCAGAGAAAGAAGGTCACCGTGAGTTGTTCGGTGACCTTCTTTCTTCATTTGGAAAGGAAAGGCCGCTCAGACCATGCGCCCGGTCCGGATCACCTCGGCGATGACCGGCGGTAGGTTCCAGGCCATGATGTCGAAAGCGCTGGAAGAATAGTCGTACGGCACCTTGTGCAGCGTCACTTTGGGTTTGCGGCCAATACAGTCCACGATAGCCACGTCCGCGCCGGGTTCATGGTTCAGGCTGAGGCCCACGCTGCCCGGATCGACAAACGTGGTGTCGCCGACCACGCGTACAAAGGGCACATGCGTTCCGCCGACCACCACGACCCGCGCCCCCAGCTGCTCGGCCAGTTCTTCCAGATCGCGTTCCTGGGCCATCAGGTCGGTGCGGAGTTCGGGGTCATGTGGGCTGCCGTGAAAGTACTTGATGCGTCCGGTAGGCGTCATGATCCGGCCACCGGGGGGCAGGCGGCGCAGGTATTCCATCTGCTCCTGGGTCAGAATTCCTTTGGTCCACTGCAGGACCTGATCGGCCAGCCCCTTGCGGCCCTCGCGTTCACCGAATTCCATCGCCACACGCAGGTCGCTGCTGCCCAGGCCCACCGGCCAGCCCTCGCGCCGGAC
>JAGLBK010000232.1 GCA_018260275.1 Deinococcus sp. | reverse complement strand
GAAGAAAACACGCCCGGAGATAGGCTCCGGGCGCTCCCATTTCAACCCCTGTCGGTCATAGTTCCAGCGAACTACCATCACGAAATCCGCCACTTTCTATTCAGATTCGGGGAAATCCTTACCCTTACTGAGCGCAGCAGAATAGCTCCATGAACCGTACCGACCGCCTCTTTGCTGTGCTCTTGGCACTACGTGGCAGTGGCGATGGTGGCTGGGTCCAGGCCGGGCTGCCAACACGATCCACGCAACATTCTCCACTAAGCAAAAACTGCCGTTCTGGACGTTGCTTTGCCGAAACAGGTGACCTTTTTTGGTTTACCCCTCACAGGCTGGCGTAGTACTCCAGCATTTCAGTTTTGGCGATCACCTCGTCGCAGTGCTCACCCGCTTGCGGGTGAGCTCGGTCACAGGCGTTACGCCAGGGGTCTTCAGCGTGGGTCAGGTCACTGAGCCACTGTGGGGATTTGTCGCCATACGCTTTTAGGACATGATCAATCGTATCCTGCTGATCCTCACTCAGAGTGGCGCTGTCTCCGGGAACCATAGTGCTCGTGACCGGGTACTCGTCACGGTAACGCTGATACAGGTCGGGATTAACAGGACCATTGCGCCACGCCTGGAATTCTTCCGGGAACAGTGCTTCGTCTGTCCAGGCCAGACACCAGGCGTGGGTATAATAGGTCAGCTTCTGAAGTTTCAGGGCCGACAGACTGCCCTGCTTTTCCAGTATGTATTTCGCAGCGTCAAGGATACTGGGCATCTGTTCACCTCAGGGCTAGATTACGGTATTTACATAAGAAGAGGCAGGCACAAGAAGTCAGGTCCGCCCCTAGCCTGCCTCACTGTGAGGCAGGCTGGGAAAGATGAAAAAGCACAAGAATGGCTGGAAGAACTGAAACTGGACGGCTTACCAGAGCCGGACGGCGTTATTCAGCGTTCCCTGAATTTCCCCGAAGTAGGGGTGACGTGAGAGTAAGATTCCGTTGGTAAATTCGGAAAGCTGTCCGCCAACACCCATTTCTCCTGGCGCGCTCATCCCCGCGGACAACGTGTCCAACCTGCTGGCGGTGACGGGAAGCATTACATCGACGGTGGATAAGCTGGAGCAGAAGGGACTGGTTCAGCGCATTCATGAACGTCAGGACAGGCGTTCCTGGCGAATACAGCTCACGCCAGCCGGACAGGAGCTGGTGCAGCAGCACCTGCCTGTCCACCTGGACAATGAGCGTGAACTCCTCAGTGGTCTGTCAGAGGAGGAACTGGCAACTCTCGACAGAATCCTGAGGAAACTGCTCACTCACCTTGAAAAAGCACCACTGGAATGAGTTTCACTCGTTCCAGGTATCAATAGCAATGACTTCCCCTGGCGCGACGCTGACCAGCCAGCCGTGACCTGACTCCTTTGGCTGTACAGAGAAACCAGCCTGTTCCAGACGCACTCTCAGTAAGTTGAGCGGCTCATCTGTCAGGAGTTCCAGACCGACTTCCGCCTGCATCCCAAGCGCTTCATCTCCCCGTGGCTTCAGAAAGATGACTCCCTGAGTGCCTTTGCGACTCAGCGTCCTCTTATCGGTTCCGGCCTGCCAGCCCAGGTTTTCAAAGAAGGCCCGGTCAGCCTCCAGGTTCTGAGTCGGCCAGTAGAGGCAAACCTCTATGCGGTGGTGGGGCTGAGCTGCTGGGTGAACGACATAGCCGTAAGTATCGTGCTGTTCCTCGTTAATCCATACTTCGCGGCCATCTGGGGACATGACCTTAGCCTGCTGGGCATAACTCTCATCCCACAACACAGTGTTCATCCCCTGCTCGTTCAGGTACTGGTGAGCCTCAGTCGCCTGATTGATGTGCAGGCAAAGGTGAGTTGTTTCCCCCGTTGCTTCTGTTGTGCTTCCCTCAGCGTCATGAATAGCCAGGTTGGCGTCGCCCACCCGGAAGTGCATGAAATTACCGCGTGAGAGATGGGGTTGTAGACCGATGAGCAGCAGCAGTCTGGTTATGGCCGCAGCATCGGCTGTGAAATAGAACGGGAAAAGAGAAAAGTCGGGTGACACGGTCTGGCTCCTCATGCTTTTCGTTCCTCTAGCAGCCGTCTGAGGGCCGTCTCGACCAGCGCCGACAGGCTAGTGTTGCGGTCTATCGCCTCGTGTTTGATGGCTTTAATCAGCTCGGGTGGCAAATAGACGTTGAACTGAACCTTCGGCTCCTTGGGAGCATCTTTCATGCTTGACAGAATAGCACATTAGGATGCTAGCATTTTAGTATGCAAGCAAATTTAGATGAGTCAACTGCTCAGAGTCCGACTACGCCGCAGGAAATTCCCCTACTGCGTGACCCGCGTGCTGCTTTGGCACTGGCCCTGCTGGTCATCGAATTGCTGGCTGGGATGCAGGTGTATCTGTCTGCGACTGTGGTTCCCCTGATGGCGGCTGACCTGCACGGTCAGCATCTCTACGGGGTGACTATTGCAGCCGCACTGGTTGCCTCTTTTCTGACGATGCCGTTAGGTGGAGCACTTCTGAGCCGCATGGCCGCTCACCGGCTGCTGACTATTCTGACCTTCATTCTGGTACTCGGTGCGCTTGTGAGTGCATTTGCCCCGACGATGGCGGCCTACATCGTGGGCCGCATCATCGCTGGTCTGGCGTCTGGCGCAATGGCAACCGTATCTATGGGGGTCACGGTCAATGCTCTGCCGCCACGTTGGCGGCAGCTTCTCCTGGGCTTCAACAACATGGTCTGGCTCATCTCATCAGTGGTAGGGCCAGCCTACGCTGCGTGGCTCAGTCACCTGTTGAACTGGCGCTGGGCGATGGTGGCCTACCTGCCGCTCCTTTTCGCAGCACGCCTAGTGGTCGCTCAGCAGCTGAAACGCTTGCCACCGCCGAAGCCTGGTGCAAAGAAGCTGCCGTGGCGTGAAGCTGTACTTCTTGCTGGGGGTGTCGCTTGCCTGGCAACTCTAGGATTGGACTTTCCCCTACGTTGGGTGATTGCCGCTGTTGGCCTTGGATTGATTGGTCTGGCCCTGACCCACCTCCTCCCACCATCAGTGAAACGCCTCGAACTAGGGCAGAGTAGTGCCATTCTGACGCTTGGCCTGCTGGCAGCTATTTTCTTCGGGTCGGATGCTATGGTTGCCATCCTCGCCCATGACCAGTTGCACTTTTCGACGGTAGAACTCGGCTTCCTTCTGACGGCTGGCGGCTTCGCCTGGTCAGCCGTCGGTTTATATGCAGCCCGCTTCCCCGTGGAGGGAAAGAGACTGGTCAAGCGCACCCAGCTAGGAAGCGTCGGGCTGTTTGTCGGTCTGCTACTGATGGCTCTGAGTCTCATGCACGTCCTTCCAGTAGTCGCTTTCACAGGGGGCTGGCTTGTCATGGGTACCGGGATGGGCCTGTGCTTCCTTGATTTGATGAATGCTGCGTTTACTGATGATGCCGTCAACCCTCTGGTTGCCACCGACGCTTCTACGGCTGTCGTCCTGATTGAATCCGTTTCCTCGGCGGTGGCCGCCACCCTCTGCACCAGCATCCTCGCGTTTGCCCCTCAACAGGGGGCGGCGATATTGCTTGGGCTGGCAGTGCTGGTGCCGCTGTTTGCGCTATTGATAACGCGGAAAGTTGTTGTCGAATTGTAAACTCTGGACATGTCTGAGGTTTGGAAGCCACGACTCCTCA
>JAGLBK010000231.1:1700-3705 GCA_018260275.1 Deinococcus sp. | reverse complement strand
AAGGCCGCCGTGGGCACGCTGCTCCGTGCTGAAGCGCCGCAGGGCCGTCTGTTTACGCTGGGCATGGAATATCTGGCGGTGGGTGAAGTCCGCACGACCGAGGAACTGGCCGCGCGGTACACCGCCGTGACCGCCGGGCAGGTGCGTGAAGTGCTGCGGCTGTGCCCGCTGGATCTGCTGACGGGCGTGGTGCTGGGGCCGGTCTGATCCGGCTTTGAACAAGGGTGTGGGCCTCCAGGCTCTTGTTCCGAACCAGGCGGTCAGGCTTGCTGAGAGCATTTGACAAAAAGAGTTGCCCTGCGGCCCCCTCACCCGCCGCTTCGCGGCACACTCTCCCGCAAGGGGCGAGGGTAAACAGCGCAAAACACCTTTTATGTCAAATGCTCTCAGCGAAGGCCGTTCGGACCAAGACAGCGCGTGAAAGAAACTACAGTTCTGGACTCTACTCTGAACTCTACCGGGCCGTCTGTTCTGGCGGCGGCGCTGTGGTTCCGCGCACGATAAGCCGGGTCGGCAGTTGGACATCCGGGGCCGCTTCTCCAGCCAGCAGGTGCAGCATGGCCTGTCCTACCTGATCGCCTTTTTCGGCGGTGGGCTGCCAGACGGTGGTCAGGTTCAGCGCCGCGCTGCTGGGCAGGTCGTCGTAACCGATGACACTCAGGTCGTGGGGCACGCTGAGGCCCAGCTGCTGGGCGGCGCTCAGGGCCCCCTGCGCCAGCACGTCGCTCATGCATAGCAGCGCCGTGATCTGCGGGTGCTGGCGCAGCAGGTCGGCGGCGCGCTGTTCGCCTTCCCGTGGGATGTTCTGCTCGGTTTCTGTCAGGTAGATACGGGCTTCCGGCAGCGCCGAGCGGTAGCCCCGCAGGCGTTCCGCCGTGGTCTGGTAACCGGGCTGGGCCTCGCGTTCGGGAGTCACGGGACCGCCGCGTCGCTCGGGGGCCAGTTCCAGCGACACCACGCCGATATGCCGGTGTCCCAGTTCGGCCAGGTGCCGGGCGGCGGCGCTGGCTCCAGCCGCGTCGTCTATGCCTACCTGCACGGCTGCTGGGTGAGAGCGCTGGTCGACCAGCACGGTGGGCAGCCGCCGTTCCAGGACCGCCCCCAGCAGCGTGCTGGCCTCGGCGGCGCAGTAGACGATAAACCCGTCCACGCTGGCACTCCGCACCGGTTGCGCGTCGGGGTGCAGGTTGCCGGGGCTGGAGAGCAGCAGCAGGTTCAGGCCCGCCTGCTCGATGGTGTGAGCCACCCGTCCCAGGAACAGCGCCGCCGCCGGGTCGGCAAAAGCGTAGTCCAGCGGCGCGTCGTAGACCACCCCGATGACCCCGGTTCGCCCCCGGCGCAGGCTGCGGGCCAGCGGGTCCGGACCCTGATAGCCCAGTTCCTGCGCCGCTCCCAGAATGCGCTGGCGCAACTGCGCCGAAAGCTGATCGGGGCGGTTGTAGGCGTTGCTGACGGTCGCCACGCTGACCCCCAGCTGCTGCGCCAGTTCACGCAGGGTCACTCTGCCGCCCACTCGGCCGCCGCTGCGTCCGGGGGGCGCCGCAGCAGGCAGAGGAGGGGGCTTGGCACTGCACATGCCACAATGCTAGCGTATGCCCCAGGCGTCTGAAACGTTTCAGATTGTGATTGCCTCCTGATTGTCGCGCACTGGCCGCCTGCCATTTTCCCGACCGATTCCGTGGCCGACTCCTGCAAGGATTTTTGATGACTCCGACTTCTGCGACTTCCGCCCTGCGTCCCGAACAAGCCCGACACGCCATAGGCGCGATTTTTCTGGTGAACGGTGCCCTGTTTGCGACCTGGGCCGTCAACATTCCGGGGGTTCGCGATCAACTACACCTGACGGCGGGGCAACTGGGCGGGGTTCTTTTGTGCGTTGGCATAGGGAGCCTGCTCACCATGCCGCGTGCGGGTGGCTGGCTGGCCCGCTGGGGCAGTGACCGGGTCACGCGACTGGCTGTGGTGCTCTGCATGCTGGTCCAGGTCCTGCCCTTCCTGATGCCCA
>JAGLBK010000231.1:0-1691 GCA_018260275.1 Deinococcus sp. | reverse complement strand
ACTGGGGCAGTGACCGGGTCACGCGACTGGCTGTGGTGCTCTGCATGCTGGTCCAGGTCCTGCCCTTCCTGATGCCCAATTTCTGGATCCTGGGCCTCGCGCTGGCGGTGCTGGGCGGGGTCAACGGGGTGCTGGACGTGGCGATGAACGCCCAGGGCGTCACCATCGAACAGGCGCTGGGCCGCCCGGTCATGAGCCGCCTGCATGCTTATTTCAGTCTGGGCAGCGTGCTGGGCGCGGGGCTGGGCACCCTGCTGGTGGGCCGCGTGCCGATGCTGACACATGTGCTGCTGGTGGCCGCCGTCACAACGGTGGTGGGCTATCTGGCCGGGCGTGTTCTGATTCCCGATGTGCCGCAGGTGTCCGGGGAAAGTCAGCAGGCTGCCGATCATGGCGGGGGTGCTGTTCGGGGAGGGTTTGGCCTCAGTCCCGCTGTTTTTTTGCTGGGTGCTCTGTGCTTTCTGGGCATGCTTTCGGAAGGGGCCAATTACGACTGGGCGGCGCTGTACTACCGCGACGTGCTGGGCCAGACGGGCGGCAATGTCGGAATCGGGTATACGGCGTTTGTAGTCTGCATGACGCTGGGGCGCTGGTTCGGTGACCGTTTCCGCACCCGGTTCGGTGACGAGGCGATGGTGCGTGGCGGCGCAGCCCTGACGGTGGTGGGTCTCGCGCTGGCGCTGCTGGTGCATGGTCTGCTGCCCGCCACCCTCGGGTTTGCCCTCGCTGGCCTGGGCCTGAGCAACGTGGTGCCCGTGATGTATGGCACGGCGGGCCATGCCCTGGCAGGCAAGGGAATCGCGCAGGTCGCCACCATCGGCTATGGCGGCTTTTTGCTGGGGCCACCCGCGATTGGTTTTGTCGCGCAGCACGCCGGGCTTCCGGCGGCCCTGGGCATCGCGCTGCTGGGCGCGGTCCTGATCGTTCTGCTGGGTGGACAGGCTTTTACGCTGGTGCGCCGGAATTCGCCTGCTACCTGACCCGGCTCTACTCGGGCACTCGACCGTTTCCCGGTTTTACGCTCCCGGTACGTCCGCCTCGGCAAAGGTCTGCATCTCGCGCAGGGTGGCTGCTGCCGAGAGCAGCAACGGAGCCGCCAGCACGCCGCCGGTTCCCTCGCCCAGGCGCAGGCCCAGTTTGAACATCGGTTTTAATCCCAGGTGCGCCAGTTGCGCGGCGTGTCCAACCTCGGCGCACTCGCCCGCCGCGAACAGGTAGTCGCGCAGGGCCGGAGCTAGCGCCACGCCCACCAGCGCGGCGGAACCCTCCACGAAGCCGTCGAGAATAATGGCTTTGCCGCTCGCCGCCGCCTGGAGCATCACGCCCAGCATGGCGGCGATCTCGTAGCCTCCGAATTCGGCCAGTACGTCCAGCGGGTCGGTGGTGGCGGTGCGGGACAGCGCCTCACGCACCACGGCGACCTTGTGGGCCAGCCGCTCGTCGTCCACGCCTGTGCCGCGCCCGGTCACTGCAGTGGGGTCGAGCGCCAGCATTCGCGCCGTGATGGCCGCCGCCGGGGTGGTGTTGCCGATGCCCATTTCACCCGGAATCAGCAGGTCGGCCCCGTCCTCTATGGCCTGCCGTGCCAGCGCCGCGCCCGCCAGAATCATCGCCTCGGTTTCCTCGCGGGTCATGGCGGCTTCGGCCTTCAGATTGCGCGTTCCCTTGCGCACAGCGGCCTTGACCAGCCG
>JAGLBK010000230.1 GCA_018260275.1 Deinococcus sp. | reverse complement strand
CCGCCAATCCGGCGCAGACGACCCTGAGCGTTCCCATGACGACCTGGCAGGCCAGCAAGAGCGGACAGAAGCTCGAAGACCTCGCGGCGCTGGGCAACAAACTGATGCGCCCCATGACCGTCAAGCTGGACGGCACCAACCGGGTGGGCAGCCTGGGGGCCTTGCAACTCGCCAATTTTTATTGGGTTAAGCCCGAGGGCATCGTGCTGGACGACAAGGCTATCAAGGACGCCTTCAAGGGCATGATGACCTACATCGACGAACCGGCCAGGAACGCCCGCTATGCCTGGAAAGGCGACAAATATGTCAAGGTCGGTGAGAAAGCGGGCCGCGTGACCGACGAAGTTGCTGCCATCGACGCCTTCAAGAAAGCCATCGTCGATCCGGCGGCCAGGACGGTGGTCTTTCCCTCGAAGGCCGCCCAGCCCGAAATTACGCTGGCTAACCTGCCCGACCCGGCAGGCCTGCAACTCATTGCGCGCGGCATCAGCACCTACTACCACAGCAGCCCCGAGCGGCGCACCAACGTCGCCAACGCGGCCCAGAAGATCGACGGGGCGATGGTGCCCGCTGGCGGGGTATTCAGTTTCCTGCAAAACCTGGGGAGCATTTCGCCCGACAACGGCTTCGTGGGCGGCCTGATCATCAGTGGCGGGCGCACCGTGGACGGCCTGGGCGGCGGCGTGTGCCAGGTCAGCACGACCACCTTCCGGGCGCTGTACTCGGCGGGTCTGCCGGTAGTCGAGCGTAACCAGCACTCCTACCGCGTGGGCTACTACGAGCCGCAGGTCGGCTTCGAGGCCGCCGTGTACGACCCTGGCGTGGACCTCAAGTTCAAGAACGACACCGGCGGCCCGATTATGCTTAAGACCATCAACTACCCGCGCCAGAGCCGTCTGGTGGTCGAGGTCTGGGGCACCGTCAAGCCGCAGCGCAGCGTGTATGTCAGCCCCGCGACCATCCTGTCGCGCACGCCGCACCCGGCCCCCAAGTACGTGGTCAGCCCCAAGCTGCGCCCCGGACAGGTCAATCAGGTCGACTGGGCCGCCGACGGCTACAACCTCTACATCACCCGCACCATCAAGGACGCCTCGGGCACGCGCCAGGACCGCACCAGCACGTCCTACAAGCCCTGGCAGGCGGTCTACGAGGTCGGCCCCGGCACCCGCATGGGCGGCTGAGAACCGAATTTTTCCGGAAGCCGGGACATCCGCTGGGGTGTTCCGGTTTTTGTCTGCCGCCTGACGCTCTGCGCCGCCGCTCTCGGTTAGACTCGCCTGCATGCAATCACTGGTCGAGGCCATCAAGGAACAGGGCGTCATTCTGCCGGGCGGCTTTCTCAAGGTCGACGGTCTGGTCAACCATCAGCTGTTACCGCACCTGACGCGTGAAATGGGGGTGCGCTTCGCCGAGTATTTTGCCCCGTTGCGCCCCACCAAGATTCTGACCATCGAGGTCAGCGGCATCGCCCCGGCGATCAGCGCGGCGATGGAACTGGGCGTGCCGATGGTCTACGCCCGCAAGAAAAAGCCGCTGACGATGAAGGAACCGGCCTTCCGGGGCGAATCGGTCAGCCGCACCAAGGGCGGGGCCGTTGACCTGTTTATCAGCAGCGAGTTCCTGGGGCCGGATGACCGTGTGGTGGTTATCGACGACTTTCTGGCCTCGGGCGGCACGCTGCGGGCGCTGCACGGCATGATCGCCGAAAGTGGGGCGCAACTGCTGGGCATCGGCTGCGTGGTCGAAAAGCAGTTCGAGGAAGGCCGCAAGAATCTGGCCGATCTGAACGTGCCGATTCATACCCTCGCCAACATCGTGCGGATGAGTGAGGCCGAGGGCATCGTGGTCGAGCGGGGAAAATAAGCCTGAACGTGGGCAAGGTGGAATCTGGCCTGCTGCCCGCTGGCGGTTGCACCGAGTTCAGCCCGCAAGTGTCCCTTAGACGGTTCGCGCATAGCCTAACGCCTGTTTGGATAGATTGAGGCATGACACAGCCGAATATTGAGCTTCAGGAACTGATCGCCAAGATGGAACAGCGCCGCAGCAAGGTCGAGCTGGGCGGCGGCGAGGACCGGCAGAAAAAGCAGCGTGAGGGCGGCAAGCTGACGGCCCGCGAGCGCATCGAGAAACTGCTCGACCACGGCAGTTTTCTGGAACTCTCGACCTTTGTCGAACACGGGCGCAACCGTCTGATGGAAGGCATCGAGGCGCCAGGCGAGGGCGTGGTCACGGGGCGCGGCACCATTGACGGGCGGCAGGTATTCGTGTTCAGCCAGGATTTCACGGTGCTAGGCGGCTCGCTGGGCAAGATGAACGCCAGCAAGGTCACCAAGATCATGGACCTGGCGGCCAAGACCGGCTGCCCGGTGATCGGCCTGAACGACTCGGCGGGGGCGCGGATTCAGGAAGGTGTGGACAGCCTCAGCGGCTACGGCGAGATCTTTTACCGTAACGCCATCTACTCGGGCGCGGTGCCGCAGATCAGCGCCATTCTGGGGCCGTGCGCGGGCGGCGCGGTGTACAGCCCCGCCATGACCGACTTTATTCTGATGAGCCGGGGCAGCAGCTACATGTTCATCACCGGCCCCGAAGTCATCAAGTCGGTCACGCGCGAAGAAGTAACTTTCGACACGCTGGGCGGCGCGGACGTACATACCCGCAAATCTGGCGTGGCGCACCTGGCCTACGACGGCGACGAGGCCGTGCTGGAGGGCATCAAGGACCTGCTGAGTTACCTGCCCCAGAGCGCGAAGGAAAAGCCCCCGGTCAAGGAGACCAGCGACCCGGTCGACCGCCGCAACGACAAATTGCTGGAGATCGTCACACCCGACCAGCGCAAGCCCTACCCGATGGTCGACGTGATCCGCGAACTGGTGGACGACGGCACCTTTCTGGAAATTCAGCCCGACTGGGCCAAGAACATCATCGTGGGCTACGCCCGCCTGAACGGGCAGAGCGTGGGCATTGTCGCCAACAACCCCAAGCAGATGGGCGGCAGCCTGAACATCGACGCCAGCGACAAGGCGGCGCGGTTTATTCGCACCTGCGACTGCTACAACATCCCCATTCTGACCCTGGTGGATGTATCGGGCTTTTTGCCGGGGGTTCAGCAGGAATACGGCGGCATCATCCGGCACGGCGCAAAGATGCTGTATGCCTACGCCGAGGCCAGCGTGCCCAAGATCACTCTGATTACCCGCAAGAGCTACGGCGGCGCGTACCTCGCCATGAACAGCCGCGACATGGGGGCCGACGTGGTCTTCGCGTGGCCCACCGCCACCGTCGCCGTGATGGGCGCGGAGGGGGCCGCCAATATCGTGTACCGCAAGGAAATCAAGGAGGCCGAGAACCCGGCGGCCAAGCGGGCCGAACTGGTCGCCGACTACAAGGACGCCTTCGACAACCCCTATGTGGCGGCGGCCAAGGGCTACATCGACGACGTGATTCCGATGGAAGACACCCGCCGCGTGCTGATTCAGACCTTCGAGATGCTGCGGGGCAAGGAAGAAGTCAGGCCGTACAAGAAGCACGGAAACATTCCGCTGTAAGGTGATTTTTTGAGGCAGGCCAGGCCGGGCGGGCAGCACTTGTCTGGGTCAGTTCTCTGATCTGGATGCGTCTCTGTGCTGGCTGGTGTCGTACAGAGCAGTGTCACTGTCCGGTTCGGGCGTGGCCTGTCTCTGTAGGAGTAGCCCACGCCGGAAAACGCCCCCACCG
>JAGLBK010000022.1 GCA_018260275.1 Deinococcus sp. | reverse complement strand
CGCTGGGCTGACGGCGAATCAGGAACGCCTGCACGTCCTCCCAGAAGTGCAGATTAGACTCGACGAAGCGGTCGATCATGCTGCCGAACTGCCGGTCAAGGGCTTCGGGCAGGTCGCCTACCGCCTCGCGCCGGAACGCTTCTTCCAGCTCCCGGCTGTTCATCAGGCCGCGCAGGTTGCGAAATTGCAGTTTTTCGTCGATGAACTTATCGGCCCGCACTTCAAATTCCGACAGCAGCCGTCCCACGCGGTTGAGTTGCCCGTCGAGTTCACCCAGCATGGTCGCGCGGTGGTGCTCGCTCTGGGCTTCGAGGTCCTGGAGCACGCGTAAATCCTCGGTCAGGGTGGTGCGTGCTGCGCTGGCCCGCGCTTCTTCCCCGCCCAGCAACTCTGCCGCCGTATTCAGCGGCGAACTGAGCTTGAGACGGGTGCGCTCGGTCTCGGAAAGCCGCGCCGAGAGCAAAAGCCGCAGCGCCCCAAAGCCCGGATCGCCGCCATTCTGGGCATTGCGCTGCTCTGCCCGCGCACTGACCAGGGCTACCGGCGGCGTCAGGCCCAGCACGCCCCGCGCCCCGTCCTGCACGAACTCCTTGACCTGCTCGCGCTGCTCAGGCGTTTCGAGCAGGTCGGCCTTGTTGACCACCATGATTACGCTGCGGCCCCAGCGGGCGGCCAGGCTCAGGAACTGCCGCTCGGACTCGGTGAAGGGGCGGTCGGCACTGGTCAGAAACAGCACCAGGTCGGCCCGCGGCAAAAAGCCCTCGGTCAGCGCCTGATGCTGCCGGATAATGGCGTTGGTGCCGGGCGTATCGACCAGCGCCACCCCTTCCAGACTGGGCAGTGGGTAGGTCAGGCGGCTCACGAAGGGGTCACGGGTCGGTTCCATCTGGCCGGGCGTGTCGCCGTGCACCAACACGTAAATCCGGTCGGTGGTCGGCGTGACACCCTCGGGCAGCACCTTCGCGCCCAGCAGGGCATTCACGAAACTGCTCTTGCCCGCGTTGAACTCGCCCACCACCACCAGCAGAAAAGTCTCGTCGAGGGTCGCCACGGCGGTGCGGGCGTGCTCGACCACCTCGGGCGGCGCCCCCTGAAGCTCCAGAAAAGCCTGAAGGTCGGAGAGCAGCGACCGCTCACGCGAAAGCAGATCCTGGGTGCGGGAGGAAACGAGCATGGCCTCAGACTAGCGCCCGCGTCTAAACTGCCGTATGACTCTCAGTCTTCACACTCCCGACCTGATCCAGAAAAAACGCGACGGGGGCACCCACACCCGCGCCGAGCTGGAAGCTCTTGTGCTGGGCTTTACCAACGGTCACGTGCCCGACTATCAGGTCAGCGCGTGGCTCATGGCGGTGTTTCTAAAAGGTATGACCCTCCAGGAAACCGCCGACCTAACCCTGGTTATGGCCGGAAGCGGCGAGCAGATGAACCTGGGCAACCTGCCGCGCACCGTAGACAAGCACAGCACCGGCGGCGTGGGCGACAAGACCAGCCTGATCCTGACGCCAATGCTGGCGGCGCTGGGCCTGACGGTCGCCAAGATGAGCGGGCGTGGGCTGGCGCACACTGGGGGCACCATTGACAAGCTCGAAAGCATTCCAGGCTGGACGGCGGAGCTTTCCGAGGCACAGTTTCTGAAACAGGCCCGTGAAGTGGGCCTCGCCCTGGTCGGACAAAGCAAGAATCTCGCGCCCGCCGACGGCAAACTGTATGCCCTGCGTGACGTGACCGCCACCGTTAACAGCCTGCCGCTAATCGCCAGCAGCATCATGAGTAAGAAACTGGCTTCCGGGGCGCATACCATCGTGCTCGACGTGAAAGTCGGGGCGGGGGCCTTCATGGGTACGCTGGGCGCCGGGCGCGAACTGGCCCGCGCAATGGTAGATATCGGCACGCACGCCGGGCGGCAGATCCGCGCCGTGCTGACCGACATGGACACCCCGCTGGGCCGCATGGCGGGCAACAGTCTGGAAGTGCTGGAGGCGCTGGACACCCTGCGCGGTCACGGTCCCGCCGACCTGACCGAACTGTGCGTGGCGCTGGCTGCCGAGGCCCTGAGCGCCCACGGTGAAGACCCCGCCCAGGCCGAAGCCCGCGCCCGGCAGACCCTGGTGGACGGTAGCGCCCTGCACAAGTTCCGCGAATTCGTGGCCGCGCAGGGCGGCGACGCGGGCTACGTGGATAACCCGGCCAGCTTCGATGTGGCCCCTGGCCGCGCCGAGATCACCGCGCCGGAAGCGGGCTACCTTCAGCGTATCGACGCCCTGAGCGTGGGCCGCGCCGTACTGGTGATGGGCGGCGGACGCGAACGCAAGGGCGAGGCTATAGATCACGGTGTCGGGGTCGAGTTGCTCAAAAAGCCGGGCGACGCCGTGCAGGCCGGGGAAGCGGTCATGCGCCTCTATCACCGGAGCGGGCGCGGCCTGGAGCGGGCGCTGGAGCTTTTGCGCGGCGGCCTGGGCTTTGGCCCGGCGCAGCCCGCCGCCCAGCCGCTGATTCTGGACCGGGTGAACTGAGCCGCCCAGCCGCCGCAGCCGGAACGCTTGACAGAAAGCCGCCGCCCTGTTAATCTGGCTAAGCCTTGAAAAGAGGCGCAAGCACGGAAGTGGGGCCATGGCGCAGCTGGGAGCGCGTCTGAATGGCATTCAGAAGGTCAGCGGTTCGATCCCGCTTGGCTCCACCAAGAAGAAGACACTGCTCAACGCGGTGTCTTTTTTTATTGCGCGATAAGCCGGGCGCAGGTCGGTTGTTTAGCCCCCGGCACGCAGAATTTGACATAGAACTCTTGGGCATTTACGCATTACTGTTCGGCTCATCATGATCGTCAAGGAACATACGGCGGCCCCAACTCAGAACCTTTTCCAGCGGGCAGGCAACGAAGCCGAGCGCCAGATGGCCCACTACCTGCGCCGGGCGTTCGGGGAAAGCCAGGACGTTCGCGTATTCAACAACCTGAGCTTTGAACACGCGGGCGAGGTCGCGCAGATCGACCACCTGATCTTTCACCGGGCGGGCTTTATCGTCGTGGAGAGCAAAAGCGTCACCAGCGCCGTCGGCATCAACGAGCGGGACGAATGGGTTCGGGAATGGAACGGGCGCAAAAGCGGAATGCCCTCGCCCGTTCTCCAGGCCAGACGACAGGCGGATTTTTTACGTGGTTTCCTTCAGGCCCACAAGACCGAACTTCGCAACAAGCTCCTGTTCGGCCTCAAACAGGGCGGTTTTACTGGCTTCATTATCGATGTGGCGGTGGCGATCAGCGACAGCGGCGTGATCAAGTACCGGGGCCAGCTTCCCGAGGTCAAAAAGGCCGATCAGATTCCCGAACACGTCCGGCAGCTGATCGCCAGCCACCAGCGCGCCGCCAGTCTGCTGAGCGCCGAAACCCGCAAGGACACGCCCGGCTTTTACCTGACGCCCGAGGAATTTGACCGCGTGACGGCTTTTTTGCAGGCGCACCATAGTGAGCGCCCTACCGAAAGTCAGACCGGGCAGCAGCACCAGGAGCAGGCTGCGCCCAGCGCCAGGGAAGTGACTTTGCCGCAGCCTTCGCCCGGCGACCTACAGCGCCAGCAGGCCACGACAGACGCCATGCGACCCCGGGGGCAATCCCAGGGCAGCAGAGGCCAGTGCAGCCATTGCCAAAGCCACGACCTCGAAATCAGGTTCGGGCGCAGCTACTACTTCAAGTGCCGGGAGTGCGGGGGCAACACGGCGATCAAGGCCACCTGCGCTGCGTGTGGTACACCAGCCCGGCTGCGTAAAAGCGGCCCGAAGTTCTATACCGATTGCCCGAACTGTTCGGCGTCGAACCTCTATTTCGTCAATCCTTAGCCGGGATGCCAGCAGCCCAGGCTGAGGCTCAAATGGCTGCCGTCGCGGCGATTCTGGTCAGCACGCCGGGGTCTTCCAGGGTGCTGGTGTCGCCCTCGATGGCCTGGCCCGCCGCGATCTGGCGCAGGAACCGCCGCATGATCTTGCCGCTGCGGGTCTTGGGCATCGCCTCAGCCACGTAGATGGCGTCCGGGCGGGCCAGGGCACCGATTTCGCGGGTCACGTGGGCACGCAGCGCCTGCGCGTCGGCGCTGTGTCCGTCCTGAAGCAGGATGAACGCCACCACGCTCTCCCCTTTGACGGCGTCCGGGCGGCCTACCACGGCGGCTTCCGAGACACTGGGGTGAGACACCAGCGCCGACTCGATCTCCATGGTGCCCAGGCGGTGCCCGGAGACGTTCAGCACGTCGTCCACGCGGCCCACGATGGTGTAATACCCGTCGGCGTCGCGGCGGGCGCCGTCGCCCGCGAAGTAAACGTGCGGAATCTCGCCCCAGTACGTCTTGCGGTAGCGTTCGTCGTCGCCGTACACCGTGCGGAGCATCGAAGGCCAGGGCCGCTTGATGACCAGCAGGCCGCCGTCATCCGCGCCGAGTTCCTCACCTTCACGGGTCATCAGGGCTGGTTCCACACCGAACATCGGCAGGCCCGCGCTGCCCGGCTTGCTGGGAAAGGCCCCCGGCAGGGTGGTCAGCATGATCGAGCCGGTTTCGGTCTGCCACCAGGTATCTACCACGGGGCAGCGCTCGCCGCCAATGACGCGGTAGTACCACATCCACGCTTCAGGGTTGATCGGCTCGCCCACGCTGCCCAGCAGCCGCAGACTGCTCAGGTCGTAGCGGCCCGGAATCTCGTCGCCGTGCTGCATGAAACTGCGAATGGCCGTGGGCGCAGTGTACAAAACCGTGACCCGGTGCTTCTGGATGATGTCCCAGAAGCGGCCCCAATCGGGCTGGTTGGGGGCGCCCTCGTACAGCATGACCGCCGCGCCGTTGAGCAGCGGCCCATACACGCTGTAGCTGTGCCCAGTAATCCAGCCCACGTCGGCGGTGCACCAGTAGATGTCGTCGTCCCGCAGGTCGAACACCGTCTGCGTGGTCAGGTAGGTAGCGACCATGTAGCCGCCAGTGGTGTGCAGCACGCCTTTGGGCTTGCCAGTGCTGCCGCTGGTGTACAGCACGAACAGGGGGTGCTCACTGTCAAGCGCTGGTGCCTCGTGCTGGTCGCTGGCCCCGTCTACGAGGTCGTGCCACCACACGTCGCGGCCCTCGTCCCAGGCCACCTCGGTTGCGGCCCGCCTGACCACCACCACTTTTTCGAGGCAGGAGACGGCTTTGGCCGCCTGATCCACGTTGGCTTTCAGGTCCACGGGCTTGCCCCGGCGGTAGCCCGCGTCGGCGGTGATCACAACCCGGCTCTGCGCGTTCCCGATACGGTCAGCCAGCGCCGAAACGCTGAAGCCCCCGAAGATCACGCTGTGCACCGCGCCGATGCGGGCGCAGGCCAGCATGGCAATGGCGGCTTCCGGAATCAGGGGCATATAAAGGGTCACGCGGTCGCCCTGTTGCACACCCAGCGCGGTCAGGGCGTTGGCAGCCTTACACACCTCGCGCAGCAGTTCCGAGTAGGTGTAGCTGCGGACCTCGCCGTCCTCGCCTTCCCAGATGAACGCCCGCTTGTCCCCCAGGCCACGCCCGATGTTGCGGTCGAGCGCGTTATAGGCCACGTTGGTCTGGCCGCCGACAAACCACTGGGCATGCGGCTCTTGCCAGTCAAGCACGCGGTCCCATTTTTTGTTCCAGTGGAGTTCGCCCGCCACGCCACCCCAGAATTCGTCGGGCTGGTCGAGGCTCTGGCGGTACATCCGCTCGTAGTCGGCGCGGCTGATCCGGGCTTTGGCCCTGAACGCGTCGCTGGGTTCGATGACGCGGATTTCGTGCAGCATGGCGTCGATATGGGTATTGGCTTGAAACTGGTCATGCGACATGGCGGCAACCTCCGGAAGTAGGCAGGAAAGGGGGTTCAGCAGACTGATCGATCTGTTTTAGATGTGCCCTACTGTAGCGCAAGCCCCGAAACGCGGCGCAGGCGTTACCAGACCGGTAATACACCCGGTACAACATGGGCTAGCGGAAAAGGACTGCCCCGCTCTGGCAGCCCTGCCCGAAGTCCGGAACGTTTAGCGGTAGACGCCCGTGTGCCCCAGCGAATAGCGGCCCGGCTGCGGGAAGTAGCACAGGCCGTGCGGTCCCTGGCCTACCTTGATCTTCTGAATGACCTTGCCGCTGCGGGTGTCGAACACGTAGACCACGTCGCTGTAGCGCCCCGAGAGCCACAGCTGCTTGCCGTCGGCGGAAACGCCGCCCATATCGGGGCTGCCGCCGCCCGGAATGACCCACTTGGCGACCAGCTTGCGCGTGGCGAAATCCAGCACGCTGACGCTACCCTCGCCCCGGTTGGAAATGTAGAGTTTGGTCGCGTCGCGGCTGGGGTACAGACCGTGGGTGCCCTTGCCAGTCGGAATGAAGCCCACTTTGTTGAGGTCGCTGTCGAGCAGATAGACGCCGTTGGCGACCATATCGGCGGCGTAGAACACCGTGCCGTCGGGCGAGAGCTTCACGTCCTGCGGCATACCGCCCACGTGCAGTTTCTTGACCACCTTGCGCTGCACCAGATCAACCTTGATCATGTCGCCGCTGAACTCGCAGCCCGCGATCACGAAGCTGTGATCCACGCTGAAATCCATGTGGTTCACGCCCCGGCACGGCACCGGGATGCTGAACAGCTTTTTCATGGTGTGCGGCTCCATGAAGTCCAGCCGTTTTTCCATCTCGGCGACCACCATCGCGTACTTGCCGTCGGGGGTGAAGTACAGGTTGTAGGGGTCTTCCACCGGAACAGGCGTGCCGGGTTTGCCGGTTCTGGGGTCAATGGGGGTCAGCGACTGCCGCCCCTCGTCACTGGCGACCCACAGGGTTTTCAGGTCCCAGGAAGGCACCACGTGCTGCGGCTCCTTATCGACCGGGAACGTCCAGAGTACCTTGAAGGTCCGGGCGTCGATCACCGAAACGGTGTTGTCCTTGCCGTTGGGCACGTATACGCGCCACGGCACGCCGCGTACCGCCGGGCTGAGGCCGGACCTGGCGTGCGCGTAGATGTTCAGTTTGCCGCCTGCCGGGGCCAGGACCGCTGCTGCCGGGGCTGCCGCTCTGGTCGCGGCTGGGGTCGCCGCCGGAGACACTGCTGGAGCTACTGCCGGGACCGAGTTGGCGGGCATCGCCATGCCGTTCATGTTGGCCGCGTGCGCGGAGACGGCGCCCAGCGCCAGCCCCAGGAGCAGGGCGCGCCGTATCACAGCTTGACCTGCGTGTGAGCGCGGGTTTCCTTGAGGTTATGCTGGTGAATCACGGTATGCACCTTCCGCAGCGGCGCTCCGGCGGGCAGCCCCAGCGAGGCCACGTTCACCGCGTACACGTCGATATAAATGTCGTGCTGCCCCCCCGCACAGACCGGAGTGTACCCGACCTGACCGACATCGTTCTTACCTGTTTTACCGCTACTGCTGGGCAGCAGGGCCGAATCGGCAGGCAGGTCGTACTGCACCAGCCGTCCGGTCAGTTTGCTGGGCTGCTGGTCCCAGACCACCAGGGCCAGACTTTTGGTGCCCGCGGGCGGGTTGGCGACCTGAAGGTTCAGCGCGGCTTTCGAGCCACACTTCAGCGCCGGGTCAGCGGGCGAGAGGGTCACGGTAAAGGGGGCGGCCAGGGCACTTCCGGCCAGCAAAGTCAGCACCGCCAGAGCAGATTTCCACAGAGACATGGCCCACTCTGGCAAAGTTCAGTAAGGGGAACATCAAACCGGCCAAAGGGGCCTGAGCGCCGCCCGCTTGCTACCCTGATTCGCATGACGACTCCTGAAACCCCCGCCGACGCCGCCATCCGCACCAAGCTGGACGAACTGGCCCTGCGCCTGCGCCACTTCCACTCGGCCCTGCTGGACGTAGCCAAAGAGGAATACCAGTTTCTGCACGGCCCGATCAAAAGTCCCTACGAACTGTTTTCGCTGGTCACGACCAACGAGTCGTTCCAGTGGCTGCGGCCCCTCTCGGGCCTGATGGCGACGCTGGACGAGGTGCTAGACGCCAAGAACACCACCCTGACTCGCCAGAACCTGACCGACGTGCAGCACGCCCTGGGCAGCCTGTTCGCCGCCACAGAGACCCAGTTTGCCGACTTCCGCGCTGGGTACACCCGCGCCAGGAGCAACCCCAAAGTGCGTGAAACCGAGGAAAGCTGGCGCTCGGTGCTTTCCAGTCTGGAAGCCTGATGCGGCTGGTGGTCGGCCTGGGCAATCCCGGCCTGCAATACGCCCAGACCCGGCATAACATTGGCTGGCTGGTGCTGGACGAACTGGCCCGCCGCGCCGGAGAAAGCTGGCGTAGGGACGGGCAGGCCGAGGTAGCCGAACTCCGGCTCGGCCCGCTCCCCGGCGAGAAGGTGCTGCTGGTCAAACCCCAGACGTTCATGAACGCCTCGGGCAAAGCCGTAGTGCCGCTGCTCGGGTTCTACAAACTGGAGCCGGTGCAGATGCTGATCGTGCAAGACGACCTCGACAGTCCGTTTGGGCTATTGCGGCTACGCCCCGGCGGGCGGCACGGCGGGCAGAATGGGGTGCGGGACATCATCCGGCTACTGGGCCACGAGCAGTTTCCGCGCCTGAAAATCGGCATTTCGCGCCCCCCGCCTGGCCGCGACCCCGCCGACTGGGTGCTCAGCAAGTGGGCGCCCGACGAAAAACCCGCGCTGGAAGAACTGATTCGCTTGAGCGCAGATGCCGCCCAGGTATGGGCCACGCAGGGACTGGCCGAGGCGCAGCAGCAGTTCAACGGCACCGACCTGCGTCCGAAGCCCCTGCAACCTGAGCAGCCAGCGCAACCGGCCCAGATGGAGGCGGCCAGCGTCGCCACAGACAGCCGCGTGGCCGAAAACGCTTTGCCAGGCGGTAGAGCAACCGCACAGACCTCTTCGTAGAGCCGATTTCTGATGGTAACCCAGGCCACGTTAAAGGTTGGCTCTAGGAACGTAACGCAACTTCCCTTTGCAAAGCGCGTATCTATGTCTGTATGGAACTCTTCTCGGGACTGTTTTCAGCCCTCGGCCTCTCGGGCGCGGCGGGGCTGAACGCCTATATTCCGCTGCTGGTGGTCGGCGCTCTCTCGCACCTCGGCGTGATGCACCTGGCGCACTCGTATGACGTGATCGCCAACCCGTATTTTATGCTGGTGGTGGGTATTTTTGCCGCCCTGGATTTTGTGGGCGACAAGATTCCGGGCCTTGACCACACCATTCACCTGCTGGGCGGCGTGCTGAACACGGCGGCGGGCGCGGTGCTGTTCGCCTCGCAAAGCGGAATTGCCGACATTCCGGCCCCCCTGAAGCTGGCGCTGGGACTGGTCGTGGCGGGCGGCATCCACGCGACCCGCACTGCCATTCGCCCGGTAGCGACGGCGACCACGGCGGGCCTGGGCAACCCGGTGGTCAGCGCCGCCGAGGACGCTAGCAGCCTGACCCTCAGCGTGCTGGCCGTGTTCGCCCCCATTCTGGCGGTACTGGGCCTCGCCGGATTTGGCGTGGTGGCCTACCGGATGTATGCTCGCTTTGGCGGCGGCAGGCGGCGGGCGCTGTAAGCCGAGCAAGAATCAAGGCCACTGGAAAACTCCGGTGGCCCTTTCTTTTAAGGGACTCTGGGCGGAACTGGAAGCTGGACACCCGTTTATGGCCGGACCAGCACCACCTGCCGCTCGGCCCGGCGAAAGCCCAGGCGTGCATAAAACTGTTCGCCGTCCGGTTTACGCACGGTCATCAGGTACACGTGATTGACCCCGTGCAGGTGCCGCTCGGTGAGGTAGCGCACCATCAGTGCCTGCCCTATTCCCTGGCCCCGCGCCTGCGGATGCACGAGCAGTTCCTTGATCTCGTGCGCCAGGCCATAGTCTTTTACGGTATCGTGCCCGAACACCGCACCCAGGCAATCGCCTTCGTCCCATACGGCCAGACTGGCGGCGCGGGGCAATTGCAACAGGTCTTCCAGGCAGGCCAGAGCGCTCTCCTGACTCCACTTTTCCTGCCACGCCTCACCGTTGAAAGTCTGCACGAAAGTTTGCGCCAGTGCTGGAAGGTCGGAGAAAGAGACGGGGCGAAACTCCATAGCCCTCAGCATAGGCCGAAAATTTCACAGCCAGACGAAATTTTGACCGGGTTCAATTTTGCCTGAGTTCAATTTTGAGGGTCAGCGGTTTCTGGTCTACTGAACCCATGCCCCGCCTCCTGCCCACCACCTCCGAACATCTGCCCGTGCTGCTGGCCCTGCGACTGGCCCCAGGCCAGGAAAACTGGACGCACCACCCCGCCGAAACCCTGCCCGAAATCGCCGGGAATCCGCTACGGCAGGCTGTCACCATTCTGAAAAACGATATGCCGGTGGGGCTGTTTATCCTCAGCCGGGACGAGCGGGTCGAAACCTACGCGGGCCAGCCGGACGCGCACGCGCTGACGCTCAACGGGCTGGTGCTGGACGAACAGTGCCAGGGGCGCGGCGTGGGTACGGCGGCCATGCGGCTTTTGCCCAGGCTGGTGCAGGAGCTTTACCCGGATGTGACGCGGGCGCTGCTGTGCATTCACCAGACCAACGCGGCGGCCATTCACGTTTACCAGAAGTGCGGCTGGACGGTGCTGCGCGAAAGGCAGGGCAAACGCGGGAGGCTGTGGGTGATGGAACTGAGGGTGAATTCGTGAATCTCTACGAAGCTCTGGACGCGGTCTATGACGCTTTCTCCGTCCAGCTACGTCCCAAACAAATCGTGCATGAGCCTTACGAATTACAGGCAGGCGAAGTCAAGCAGCTTTTGAGCTGGCCGCTCCGTGAGCTGTCGCCAGGGCTGATGCGCTCTTACCTGTTTGATGCGCTTTATACCGTCGGGACTTGGGAGGATTTCCGGTACTTTTTGCCGCGCCTGCTGGAAGTCTTTATATTCGATGAGTCCGGTGCCCTCAACTGGGAAGGCCTCAGAGACATCGCAGATCGACTGGATTATGCCCGGGAAAACTCGTTGCCACTGACGTCGGAACAGGCTGGGACCTTGTATGCCTTTTCCATGATTTGTTGGAGGCTCTTTCTCTGGACAGGACCACGCGCTCATCCTGCTGATGTTGTCCTTGACCTCCGGATTTTGCAGGCTTTCGGCCCCACCACAGCCGAATTGGTGCAGCTCTGGCGTAAGCATCCGCAAGGGGCCTGGCATCTGGCCCACACCATGGAGTTCAATGGCACACTGCCCCCCGAATGGCATCCAGCTGATGCCATGGCCTGGCTGGAGGCGGAGTTCCTTGCCGACCCCGATGGCGACGCGGCCCGAACCATTGTCAATACCTTGCTCTACCTCCAAAATTAGAACCCCCAGCCAAAACCAGGGGTTCCCACTCACCACTTCCTGCTGCCCACTCACCGATTCATGATGTGAATCGCCTGCTTATGCACCGCTTCCGCCGCTTCCAGCACGGCCTCGCCCAGCGTGGGGTGCGCGTGGATGGTCAGGGCGATGTCGGTGGCGGTGGCGGCCATTTCCAGCGCCAGCCCCGCCTCGCCCAGCATGTCGCTGGCGTGCGGCCCCACGATGTGCACGCCCAGCAGCAAGTCGGTGTCTTTTTCCACGACCATCTTCACGAAGCCGTCGGTCTGTTGCAGCGTCATGGCGCGGCCACTGGCGCTGAACGGGAAGTTGCCGGTCTTGACCTCGTAGCCTTTGTCTTTGGCCTCCTGCTCGGTCAGGCCCACCCAGGCCAGTTCGGGGCTGGTGTAGACCACACCGGGGATGGCAACGGCGTCCTGCTCAGCGGGTTTACCGGCGATGACCTCGGCGGCGACCAGACCCTCCTTCATGGCCTTGTGCGCCAGCATGGGGTTTCCAGCCACGTCGCCGATGGCGTAGATGTGCGGCACACCCGTGCGCTGCTGTTTGTCGGCGGCGATAAACCCACGCTCGCTGACGGTCACGCCCGCCCTGTCGGCGTTCAGACCGTCGGTGCGCGGACGGCGGCCCACGGCGACCAGCACGCGGTCAAAGACTTCGGTCGTCTTCTCACCGGTTTTCACGTTCTCGATTTCGACGTGAACGCCGTCGGCCTTCTTCTCGGCCTTGTTGGCCTTGTGCTGCACGGCGACTTCGATGCCTTGCTTTTCCATCGCCTTCTGGAAGGCTTTGACGGCGTCGGCATCAGCCCCTGGAATGATGCCAGGCGCGAACTCGATGACTTTCACTTTGCTGCCCATGTTGTTGTACACATGCGCGAACTCGAAGCCGATGACGCCGCCGCCCACGCACAGCATCCGCGCGGGGATGGGGTCGGGCAGGTTCAGCGCGCCGGTGCTGTCCACGATCTGCTGCTGATCGACTTCCAAGCCGGGCAGCTTAGCGGGTTCGCTGCCGGTGGCGATGATGATGCTGCCCGCCGTGTATTTTTTGTCACCGACCTGCACGGTGTGGTCGTCCACGAAGCTGGCCTGCCCGACCAGATGGGTGACCTTGTTGGCCTTGAACAGGGCAGAAACCCCACCGGTCAGTTTATTGACTATGCCTTCCTTCCAGCCGTTGAGCTTGGCAATGTCGAGCGCCTGCCCGCTGAAGGTCAGACCGAATTCAGCAGCGTGCCTGGCCTCGGCCACCGTTTCACCTGCGTGCAGCAGGGCCTTGGTGGGAATACAGCCCCAGTTCAGACACACGCCGCCCACCTTTTCACGCTCAGCACAGGCGACTTTCAGGCCCAGTTGCGCGGCCCGAATCGCGGCGTGGTAGCCGCCGGGGCCAGCGCCGATGACCAGCACGTCGAAGTCATAGGATTTCGTCATGGGGGCAGTTTAGCGGCTGCGTGCCCCGGCTGCATTGACCTGCCGCCATAGTCGGACGCTGGGCAGTCACCAATGAAATGCGTGAATATACGCGGCTGACAGGAACCGGTTAGCCTGCTCAGGCTGACCCGACTGACCCGGCCACGCGAGCAGGCAGGTCACCTTTTTCACAGTATTGACAGTAAATGAGCAGTTTGGCGATTTAGACTCCATACCTTTAGACAAAAATGCGCCTATTTGTAATGTAGTGACTAGAAAATCCTACACAAAGCTTCCATTATTAGAATGTAGATTTAGATAAACTTAAGGAAAACCAACCATGACCCTGAACCTCAGCGACCAGATTTCTCCCGACCTTGTGTTGCAGCCCGTGTCGGACGCCGAGATTACCTGCCGCTGGTGCAAGAAGCTGGCCGCCGTCTGTGACGGTCAGATAACGCTGGGCGAGGCCCTCAAAAGGCTTCACCTGCCGCTGAGCACCGGGCAGCGGCTGGCGCGGCGTTCCCTGCACGAACACTGGCTGGAACCTGTAGGCGCCATACCAGGGGCACAGGCTGCCGGAATAGTGCTGGGACAGTTCCGGGCTGATCTGTCCAGCGTACTGGGACAGGCCGGGGGCATCGCTGCCGGAGCGCTGATGGCGCAGGCTTCGGGCATGATCCGTCTGGAAAAGGAATGGCTGAGTCCCGAGGACATCACCAGTTACCTGCTGGCCGTGGAGCTGCTGCTGCCTGCTGAAGCGCGTGACCAGCTTTTGCCGCTGCTGGACGCCCTCAAGCTGCGTTACGCGGGTTAAGCCTGTTCCAGAAATTCCGTGACCACGCGGTTGAGCACCCACCACCCGGTAGGCGTAGCCCGCAGCCAGTCGCCTTCGAGCACCAGCAGGCCGCGTTCCACATTGCGCCGAATCACGTCGGCGTAATGCCCGGCCACATCCACCCCGCTACGGCGTGACAGGTCAGCCAGGTCAATGCCCGTGCGTAAGCGCAGGCCCATGAACAGCGCGTCGGTGACGTATTCAGTGGCGTCTATCGGCAATGTCTCGCCTGTTTTGCCTGCCAGCCAGTCGTGGAGGTGGGGGTTGGTGCGGCGCAGGGTCAGGGGGCTTGTAGCTTGTGGCTCGTGGCTTGTGGGGTTGGACGCGGTACGCGGTGCGCGGTGCGCGGTGTCAGAGGACGCAAGGTCTGGACTTTCCTTAGACTCTTCGACCCTTAGACCCTTAGACCCCGGCCCAGACGGACACGCCGGATAATGCCCCGCCGCCCCCGGCCCCAGCCCCAGGTAAGTGCGGTTGTTCCAGTAGGCCAGATTGTGCCGCGATTCCTGGCCCAGCAGCGCGTAATTGCTGACCTCGTAGCGGGTGAACCCGTGGGCAGTCAGCAGCTGCTCGGTACGCTCGAAGCCTTCACGTTCAGCGTCCTCGTCCACGTTCACGCCGCGCCGGGCAAACTCGGTGCCGGGTTCTATGGTCAGGGTGTAGGCGCTGACATGGCCCACGCCCAGGCCAACTAAGCCCTGAATATCGCTGTCCAGCGGTTGCCCCGGCACGGCGGTAATCAGGTCGCCGCTGACCCGGAAATCTTGCGCCAGCAAAGTAGCAATCGCCTGCCGGGCCTGCTGCGCGTCGTGAGTGCGGCCCAGGAACTTCAGGGTGGCGTCGTCCAGACTCTGCACGCCCACGCTGGCACGGTCAAAACCCAGTTCACGCCACAGCGCTGCCCGGCCCACGCTGACCGTTCCCGGATTAATTTCCAGGGTGTTTTCCAGCCTGCCCCAGCCCAGATGCTTTTGTACTGTTTCGGCCAGCTGCCTTATCTCGGCGTCTCGCAAGAAACTGGGGGTGCCGCCGCCGATATATACCGTGTCGAGGTCGAGGCTATACGTCTGGGCGAGCCGCGCGGCCTCCTGCTCAAGCTTATGCAGGTACTGTTCCACCAGTCCGGCGCGGCGGGTCAGCACATGAAAGTCACAGTAGGGGCAAATGCTGGGGCAAAAGGGAACGTGAACGTACAGGTGCCGCACGACCGGGTCGAGTTGGAAAGCAGCGGGCCGGAAAAACTCCATCGCAGAAGTTTACGCGCTGAAGACCTTCTCAAATCCTTCCGCGAGCGGATTGCCGTGGGCCAGCCAGTCGGTGCTGAACACCCTGGCCTGATCGCTGGCAACCTGCTCGGCCTGACCGGCGGTAAAGCCCAGCCCCGGCAGCCCCGTGTCCTTTTGCACGACCAGCACCGTCAGCGGCGGCAACTGCTGGGCGACGCAGTACGCCTGAATCGGGTCGAGCATGCTGCCCAGCGCTGCCGGGGGCATCTTGATCAGCTGTCCCAGCTGCTGGTAGGTGATGGTCTGGCGGTGCATGGCGGCCCAGGCCAGGACGGCCCAGATCTGTGAGGCTCGCTGGAATCTATTCACCCCGGCAAGTTAACAGCGCCCCCATCACACCGCTCTTGCAGGCATAATTCCGGCATGAGCGAACGCACCCGCACCTATACCTGGCCCGACCCCGCCTTCGACCCCGAGAAGATCAGGCATCTGACCGGGCTGGAATACCTCCAGGCCATCGCCCGCGGCGAGTTACCCTCCGCGCCCATCGGGGCCACAATGGGCATGGAAATGCCCCGGCTGGAAGAAGTCACCGAGGGCCGGGTGGTCTTTCGGCTCAAGCCCCAGGAGTTCCATTACAACCCGATTGGCAGCGTTCACGGCGGCGTGTATGCCACCATTCTGGACTCGGCGGTGGGCTGCGCTATCCAGACCATGCTGCCCGCCGGGGTCGCGTACACCACGCTGGAACTCAAGGTCAACTACATTCGCCCGCTGTTCGCCGGGGGGCCGGAAGTGCAGGCGATTGGCGAGGTCATCAGCATCACGCGCCAGACCGGGGTAGCCGAGGGGCGGCTGGTGGACGCCGAGGGCAAAATCTATGCCCACGCCACCACCACCTGCCTGATCATGCGGCCCAGCCGGGAAAAGTGAGCCGGGAGAAATAAGATGCCGCGCCTGCTCATCCTGTGTACCCACAACTCGGCCCGCAGCCAGATGGCCGAGGCCCTGACCCGCGCCGCTGCCCGTGAACTGGGCATAGACCTCCAAGTGTTCAGCGCCGGAACCGAGGCCACCTTCGTCAAGGAGAACGCCAAAACGGTGATGGCCGAAATCGGTCTGCCGCTGGACGGGCACACTTCCAAAACGCTGCACGACCTGCCCGACCCGCAGAACTTCGACTATGTGATTACCGTCTGCGACAGCGCCAACGACGCCTGCCCGGTCTATCCGGGTAAGACCACGCGGCGGCATTACCCGTTCGTGGACCCTTCGGGCAGCAGCCTGGAACTCTGGCGGCAGGTACGCGACCAGATGCGCCCGCAGTTCGAGGCCGTGGTGCAGGCGCTGAGGGACAGCACTGAACTTCCAGCGAGCTACGCGGCAGCCCCGGCGACGACGGCCTGAATACGGCCAATTATTAGACCTCCTGCGATAAATTTTGAGCAGGGTTCGGCACTCATTGAGTCAAAGACCCAGTGCAGGCCCTGACGCCTGGGCGGTTTTGGCTCTTAGACCTTTTGACCCTTAGACCGACCTCCCTGCGACTTTCACAGGAGGTCCATTCAGCGTCCGTGCGGCGTCACGCTCATCCAGCCTTCCAGGGCCGCCTGCACGTTCGCCGCGTCGGTCACGACCACCGGGCACCCGGCCTGGGCCGCCGCGCTGGCCGCCGCGTTCTCGCCCGACTGGCCGTTCCAGGGAATCGCGCCCTGCCACGCCGGAAACTCTCCGCCTTCGTGGTAGTCCGTGCCGCCCTCGATGGGCTTTACCGTCCTGGCTTCCAGCCTGACTGCGGGGCCGGAGGCCAGCGCCTGCGGGGCGACGACCAGCACGCCGCGCGGGTCAAATTCATGCACGGCACTCAGGAGCGGGGTCAGGCCCTCATGTACCAGCAGTTGCACGCTGCCCTTGCCGTCTACGGCTGCCAGCGCGGCGGGCACAGTCGCGGCCAGTTCGGGCGGCGCCGCCACCAGCCAGCGGTGTCCCCCGGCGCGGCCCTCGAAACTGGCGCAGGCACTGCCGTACACGTCCGTCCAGGTCTGATTGTGTTTCATGGCCCTATCATCCAACAAAAGGCCGCCGACACAAAGCCTGAGCAGCCACAAAGCCAGGGCCTGGCAGCCCGTACACTGGCGTGCGATGAGCAGCGACCCGACCCACACCACCCCCACCATTACCGTCATCGGCGCGGGCCTCGCCGGGTCGGAAGCGGCCCTGGCCGCCGCCCGAGCGGGCGTGCGCGTGCACCTGCACGAGATGCGCCCGGCCAAGATGACCCCGGCGCACCGCACCGCCGACTTTGCCGAACTGGTCTGCTCGACCTCGCTGGGCGGCGAGGGCATCCAGCAGAGCAAGGGGCTGCTACAGGCCGAAATGCGCTCGGTGGGCGCGGCCATCGTGGGGTCGGCCGACGCTGCCCGCGTGCCCGCCGGAAACGCGCTGGCGGTCGACCGCGACGAGTTCAGTGCCCGCGTGACCGCGCTGGTCCGGACCCACCCGCTGATCGAGGTCATGCCGGGCGAGGTCGAGGCCATCCCGGAGGGCATCTGCGTGATCGCCACCGGCCCGCTGACCTCCGACGCGCTGGCGAGCGACCTGATGCGCCTGACCGGCAGCGAACGCCTAAGCTTTTACGACGCTGCCGCGCCCGTGATCGACATTGGCAGCATTGACCTGGACACCGCCTGGCGGGCCGGGCGCTACGACCAGAGCGCCGATTACATCAACTGCCCCTTTACCAAAGAGGAATACCTGGCCTTTTTCGGGGCGCTCGAAACCGCCCGCAGCCACACGCCGCACGACTGGGAGAAGCTGGAATTCTTCGAGGGCTGTATGCCCATCGAGGAAATTGCCCGCCGGGGCGTGGATACCCCGCGCTTCGGCCCGATGTCTCCCAAAGGGCTGGACGACCCGAAAACCGGGCGCTGGCCTTACGCCGTGGCCCAGCTGCGCCAGGAAGACCGTGAAGGCCGGATGTGGTCGTTGGTGGGCTTTCAGACGGGCCTGAAGTGGGGCGACCAGAAGACGGTGGTGCAACTGATTCCGGGCCTGCAAAACGCCGAAATCGTGCGCTATGGGGTCATGCACCGCAACACCTACCTGAACGCGCCGGAAGTGCTTGACTCTACTTTGCAACTCCGCGCCGACCCACACAAGCTGGTGGCGGGCGTGCTGGCGGGCACCGAGGGCTACCTCGAATCGAGCGCGACCGGCTGGCTGGCGGGCACCAACGCGGCGCGGCTGGCGCTGGGGCTTACGCCACTGACCCCGCCCAGCGAATCCATGCTCGGCGGGCTGGTGCGCTACCTCGCCAGCGCCAACCCCAAAGGATTCCAGCCCATGAACGTCAACTGGGCGCTGGTGCCCGAGCTGCCTACCGAGATCAACGAAAAGACCGGCAAGCCGAAGAAACTGGGCAAGCGCGAGAAGCGTCCGGTGATGTTCAAGCGCGGCCTGAACGCCTTTATGGACTGGGCACAGGCCGAAGCCGGACTGGAAGTGATAGTGCCAGTGTTGCCCGAACCTGAACTGACCGGAGCCTGAACATACGCCGCCTCTGGCCGCCGATCCTCCCGGCGCTAAGCTGAGGCCATGACCGCTCCCGATTCCGTCCTGACTCACGTGCTGGGCAGCCTTTACGCGCTCCAGGTTCCTATTCCGTACCCCATGAAAACTGTCACGGTCATGATCGATGCCCCGCGCGGCGGCCCCGTGACCATGATCGACTGTGCCCTGGACACCCCCGAAGCGCAGGCCGGAATCGAGGCGGGGCTGGCCGAACTGGGGCTGCACTGGCCCGACATCGACCGGGTCATCATCACGCACCACCACCCCGACCACTACGGGCTGGCGGGCATCGTCGAGGAACGCAGCGGCGCACAGGTACAGATGCTGGATGTGGAAATCGGGCGCGGCGAACGCTACTGGCACATGCTGCGCGAATGGTTCCCCGGCCACGTCAAACACATGCGCGACCACGGAATGCCGCCCGAGATGCTGGAGGGCATGCGCGTGGAAAACCCGCACGTCCACCCGGCCAGCCGCGTCATGCCACTGCGCGAGGGCGAGCATGTGCAGCTTTCGGGCCAGGACTGGGAAGTGCTGTGGCTGCCGGGCCACGCCGACGGCCATCTGGGCCTCTGGAACGCCGCAGACAGCGTGCTGATCGCCGGAGACGCTATTCTGCCGCGCATCAGCCCCAATATCGGCCTGTACGCCTACACCCGCCCCGACCCACTGGGCGACTACCTGCAAACGCTGGGCAAACTCGAAGCCCTGAATCCGGCGCGGGCCGTCGTCGGGCATCACGGGCCGGTCATGGAAGGCGTGCAGGCGCGTGCCCGCGAACTCCGCGCACACCACCACGAGCGGCTGGATTTTATGAAGGCCGAGGCCGCCAAGGCCCCCCGCGACGCCTACGAACTCTCGCTGGCGATGTTCAACCGCGACTTGGACAACAACGGGCGGCGCTTTGCCCTGGCCGAAACACTGGCGCACCTGGAGCATCTGCGGCTGCTGGGGCAACTGTACCGGACGTGGAACGAGGAGCGCGGGGCCTGGATTTATCACGCGTAACCGGGGATGTTTTGAGGTAGGGGGTCATCCGGGTCAACCCCCAGCCCGAAAACAAGGCAGCAGACGCTCCGCTGAGGATGTTTTGTGGCTGCTCCTTCAGGCACGACAGCCCTCTTTGCCTTTTCGTTGACGGGCAAGTCAGGCCGGTAAGACGGGACGAGGCGACTTATCTGTTCCCTGCGGCTCAGGTTCAGCTCTCAATCTGGCCGCACGCACGCTTTATACTGCGCCGCATGACGGTGAACCGGACGGATTTGCAGCGCATCATGGCGTCTTTGCAACAAAGTGGCATGACCGTCGAGGCGGTCGATGACGGCGCCCTGGTGCAAAACGGCGAGTCCCGCGTGGCGCTGTTTGCCGAAGCCGATCCGCAGGGCGGCGTGATCGTGCGGCTGCACCTCGATCTGGAGCTGTACGTCGAGGAAGACAGCCTCCCCGATATCCTGATGGGCATGAACCTGATGAATCAGGGGCTGGACTACGGCTCGCTGAATCTCGACCCGGTCGACCCGGAATCCAGCGAACCGGGTGAGGACGACCTCGACCCCGATGCCCCGCTGATGTTCGCCGTACTGGGCCGCAGCGTGTTGTGGCTACAGAACCTTGAAAAAGCCGAGCTGGAGCGTCTGCGTGAGCACCTGCGCCGCTTCGAGACCGAGGTGACCGAAACCGTCGAGCGCACGCTGCACGGTCCCACGGGCATCAGCGCCTGATACGGATTCCGTCCAATTCCCCCATATCCGAAACGACACCGTATATGGGTCCATTTCCCGAAATCCGTCCTTTTTCCTACTCCTTGTCTTGGGCAAAACGGCACCCATGAAGGGGCCTGCCCGCTCCAGTCGGATTTCATCCC
>JAGLBK010000229.1 GCA_018260275.1 Deinococcus sp. | reverse complement strand
CTGAACCCGATTGAACTCGTGTGGGCCTATGTGAAGCGGCACCACCTTGCCAATTTCTGTCCAGAAACGCTAGAGCAACTCAAGAAGTACCTGAGAACCTCGAGTGCTAGGGGTTGCGAGCAATCAATTCTCGTCGTGGACGGCAAATTCCCGTTTGCAATTTTAACTAGATTTTCCCTTTAGCGTATTTTGATGTTAAAATTTTCTAATAGCAGAATACGCTCACTGTTTCGAGTGTAAAACCAATTGAGATAATTCCAAAAAACACTGTGTCGGACGATAATTTACAGGGTAAGAGCCTCTGTCTGCTTTACGTTGTCCCCTAGCACTCGAGGTTGAGAACCATCTGGCCCAAGATTCGTTACCGCCAGCTCCCGGCCAAGCTTCTTGGCCTGAACAACGATGCGATATCAACTTAACTCGTTATCAATATTATGCAAGCTGCTCTAGTGGATGACCACAGGCATGTGTAATGCTAAATCGCTTTATGGGACGCCAAAAACAGTTCATGGTCAAACTTCCTGATTCAGAGCCTCAGCAGTTGACCGATATGACCAGGAAAGGGACGATCAGTGCGCGAGTCATGACTCGCGCACGTGTTCTTCTGCTTGCAGACGAACAGCTTCACGACAAGCTTATCGCTGAACGTCTGGCCGTGAGCAAAGGAATGGTTGGTCAGATCCGCAGAAAATACGCGACTGACGGTGTGGATGCGGCCCTTTACGAGAAACCGCGTTTTAAACAACCTCCAAAACTTGATCCGAAGGCAACTGCAATTTTGATCGCAGAGACCTGCTCTGACGCCCCAGAAGGGTACGCGAAGTGGACGATGCAAATGCTTGCAGATCGCATGTTTGTTTTAGGGGTCGTGGATAGCATTAGTGATGAAACTGTGCGTCGCACGCTAAAAAAAACACGCTGAAACCTTGGCAAGTAGAAAGCTGGTGTGTTTCCAAAGTTGGAGCAGATTTCGTCTGGCGGATGGAGGAAGTATTGGACATTTACGCCCTGCCATATGACCCTGAGTATCCAGTGGTCTGCCTTGACGAGAAGTCCGTTCAACTCCTTGACCATGTTCACGAGCCGCTGCCCCCCGTGCCGGGATATCCGGCACGGGTAGATCACGAGTACAAACGCTGTGGGACAGCAAATCTCTTCATCGAGTTTGAGCCGCTGACTGGGCAAAGGAGCGTGACGGTGACTGAGAGGAGAGCGTCGGAGGATTACGTCGCCCGCTTGCAAGCACTAGATCGGCGTTACCCAACGGCGAAGAAAATCCGATTGATTCAAGACCAGCTTTAGACCCATTCACCGGCAGCGCTCTACGACTCACTTCCCGCAGACGAAGCGAACCGCTTAAAGAAGCGGTTCGAATGGATCTACACGCCAAAACACGCTTCTTGGTTGAATATGGCTGAGATGGAATGGGCTGTCGTGCAGCGCCAATGCATAGATCGCCGGATACCGACGAAAGAGGAACTAGAAACGGAAATTGCAGCTTGGGAACGGCATAGGAACGCAAGGGCAGTCCAGGTGAAGTGGCAATTCACCACTCAGACGGCGAGAGACAAGATGGCACGCCACTACAGCCAAGTCGAATAGATACCCTCATGCCTGTGGTCATCCACTAGCGGGCTGCCAAGAGTATGAGTAGGGTTATTAAATTCTCGCCGTCGCCCCCTCACCTTTCCGTCGCTACGCTCCTCCCTCCCACGAGGGGCAAGGGGAAAAATACTGTCCCAATCGTTATCGGGCTTGATCAAGCAACACCACAGGGCGCGACGATTACGGCAGGAAGATCGCCTTAGCGCAGGTTCCTGTTATTCTTATATTTACTCATGCCTTCCCCATCTTGTGTAGTTTGTCAGCGCAAAATGTCTCCAGGACTCCTTCGGCAAACCTGGCGTTGTCCGGATTGTGGCTTTCAAAGCAGTGAGTTTGAAAGTCACATCAATATCAATAGTAGAATCGCTCTAGATGAACGCCGCCGTGCACAGGGACTGCACGAACTCCGCTCCGCAAATTTCAGCCTGATTCTGAAGGCACTAGAGCCCTTGTTGGCCCAGGGAGCCAGCGTGCTCGACATTGGCTGTGCTCATGGCTGGTTTCTTGAGCAGGCCCAAGCAGCAGGATACCAGGTGTATGGTATCGAACCCGACCAGCAAATTGCTACTGAAGCACTGGAGCGCGGCCTGAATGTCTTATCCGGTTATTATCCAGACGCGCTTACACCTGGTCAGACTTATGACGTCACTATCTTCAACGATACTCTCGAGCATTTACCGTATATCGATAACATGATTCTGTCCCTGCATCACTGTGTGTGTCCTGGTGGATATGTGGTTGTGAACCTGCCTGTCAGTGATGGGGTGATTTTCCATACAGCTGAATTGTTTGCCCGTGCTGGGTTCAAACGCCCTTTGCAGCGGCTGTGGCAACAAGGCTTCCCCTCGCCTCACCTTTCCTACTTCAGCCGTACTACTCTTCCGCGCCTCTTTGACCAACTGGGTTTTGAATTGCTCACGACTGCCCCCATTCCGACGCTTGGGAAAGGAGTACGTGACCGCATTGCTTTCGACCCTGAGGTGCGGCCACTTGAAGTTCAAGTGTATGCCCTGATGGCTGACCTGCTACGAGTGATGGAACCTCTAACCCAATCTGACACACGCTTCTTCATTTTCAGGAAGAAGCAGTGAAAGAACCCAAGGCGAGAAACTTCGGAACTGGTCTTTCCTCTAACAGGAGCCTCCAGGTAGCGGTCGTGATTCCCTGCTACAGGGTCACGGCGCATATTCTCGACGTACTCTCGAACATTGGCCCAGAAGTCAATCGTATTTTTGTGGTCGATGACGCCTGTCCAGAAGGAACCGGAAACTGGGTCGAGCACCGCTGCCCGGATTCCCGTGTAACCGTCGTGCGCTGCCCAATCAATCTTGGGGTAGGGGGCGCGACCATGACCGGCTACCGTCACGCATTGGAAGGCGGGGCTGACATCATTGTCAAAATTGACGGAGATGGACAACTTGACCCACGGCTCTTGCCATCGTTCATCGCCCCCCTTATACGAGGAGAAGCCGACTACACCAAAGGCAATCGATTTTTTAATCCCGAGGACTTAGCAGGAATGCCCCCCGTCCGTATTCTGGGGAACACAATTTTGGCTTTCGTGACCAAAATATCCAGCGGTTACTGGGATGTCTTCGACCCTACTAACGGTTATACCGCTATCCACCGTACTGCACTTGAGCATCTGCCTCTGGACAAGATAAGCAAGCGCTATTTCTTTGAAACTGACATGCTCTTCCGATTAAATACCCTACGGGCCGTAGTACTCGACATCCCGATGAAGGCCGTATATGGATCAGAGGTCAGCAATTTACGCATCCGCCGCGTACTGGGAGATTTCCTGCTGGGGAACATTCGCAATACCGTTAAGCGAATTTTCTATAACTATTATCTGCGGAGTATGTCTGTAGCATCCATTGAGCTGCCTCTTGCCTTATTACTTCTGACCTTCGGAGTGTTCTTTGGAGCGCGGGCCTGGCTGGTCAGTTCTCATTCCGGGGAACAGGCGTCTGCAGGAACGGTCATGCTCGCCAGCCTGCCCATCATTGTAGGCGTGCAACTATTCCTGGCCTTCATCGCGTACGATATTAGCGCCATTCCCACGTATCCCAGGCAACGCCTGAAAGGCAATATAGAATGACAGTTCTGCACTTGCCCCAGGCTATCCGACCCGCCCGCAACTGGTTCTTTTCAGGTTCATTCCTGTTAGCTT
>JAGLBK010000228.1 GCA_018260275.1 Deinococcus sp. | reverse complement strand
AGCAGGCAGCGAAGACCGCCTGCTGAACTGCACGGTGGTCGTGGACGTGCGCGGCCTGGGCAACTTTCAGCGCGACATGACCAGTTTCATCTTCGACGACGCAGGCAACCAGATCTGGCCCGACGCCGAACTGGTCAAGGGCGTGAGCAGCAAGCTGGTAGTCGAGGGCGACCTGCAAACCTACATCACGTCTGAAGGCGGAATCGGCGCGTTCAAAAATGTCACGCGGGTCAAGGCCAGCAAGATCCGGCCCACTAAATTTGCTCCCAATTCCACGGTGCTGACCGATGCCCAGCTGGACGCCAGCGCCGCCGCTCAGTTCCGCGCCGCGGGGAAAGCCTGCCGCGTGGTTTATCTCAAGGACTGATACGTGCTGCGTCCGATTCCCTGAACTCCAGAAAAGTGCCCGACTCTAGTCCATCTCTGCTCCGCAGCTTTACAAGTCCGCCCCAGGTTAAACGCCAACTTTGTTCGCTTAATTAACCGCAATTGGTCCGAATCCTGAACAGATGAGTCGTTCCATCAGTTTCCCGTCACCCAAACCTATTCCAATGAGGTACAAGATGCGTAAATACCTGCTGCTGACCGCTACCCTTCTGTTTTCGGCCCCGGCTTTCGCCTGGGTGCCCAAGCTGGAAGAAACCACTGCCAAGAACGTGCTCGACGGCGTATATGGCCGCCGCGACCCGGTGACGACCTACCAGACCCTCGACCTGAGCGTCAAAGACGGCAAATTTGTTGCCGGGGACGGTCTGGTCAGGGCGTTCGACGGCGGCGACGCCTGCGTCAGCGACTGGATCGCCAATCCTGCCGACTTCAGCAAAGGCAGCCGCGTGAACAGCATTACCGTCAGCGGACAGGCCGACCAGCTGTACTTTCAGGGTCAGGACGCCCGCGACAGCTTCAAGAACCTGAGCGTAGCCGACGCGCTGAACGCCGACTACACCGCCAAGCGCCTCGCCGACGGCGAACTGCGTGTTGACATCAACGTGCGCGGCCTGCCCACCCAGAAAGCCCGCGACGCCTACCTGGTGCGGATGAAAGGCCCCGGCGACAAGATGATCGCCCCCAGCCGCAAGAGCTTTGTCAATGACTTCAAACAGGACGGCGCGACCTGGAGCGGCACGCTGGTGTTCTACTTCAAACCGCTCGACGCGGGCATCGGTGCAAGCGACAAGGCCGAGCTGCTGCTGCGCACCGAGGCAGACACCAGTTGTGCCTACGACATCACGCTGAATCTGGGGAATTTTCAGTAAGCAGGGCGGTCATCCGGTACGCCTGAAAGCAAAGGCCGGAGTACTGGACGCTCCGGCCTTCACTTTTAGCCTGCTCAGCTGAGCTAGGCAGAGGGTCATCCGGCGAACTGCCCTAGAATGGAAGTAATGCCCGCTTTTCCCCTGCTCGCCGTGGATATCGGCAACACCACCACCGTCCTCGGTCTGGCCGACGAATCGCTGAACCTGACCCATACCTGGCGGGTTCGTACCAACCGCGAGTCGCTGCCCGACGACCTGGCGCTGAAGCTGCACGGCCTGTTCACGCTGGCCGGGGCACCGATTCCCCGAGCGGCCATCCTAAGTAACGTGGCCCCGCCGGTCGGCGAGAACTTCGCGCTGGCGCTCAAGCGGCATTTCATGATCGACGCTTTCAACGTGTCCGCCGCCAACCTGCCCGACGTGAGCGTGGAACTCGACAGTCCCGACGCTGTGGGCGCAGACCGCCTGTGTAACCTGTTCGGCGCGGAAAAATACATGGGGCACCACGAATACGCCGTGGTCGTGGATTTCGGCACCTCGACCAACTTCGACGTGATCGGCAAGGGACGGCGTTTTCTGGGCGGCGTGCTGGCGACCGGGGCCCAGGTCAGCGCCGACGCCCTGTTCTCACGGGCGGCCAAACTGCCGCGCATCAACCTTGAAGCCCCGACCAGTGCCATCGGTAGAAATACCGTCCACGCGCTGCAATCGGGGCTGGTCTTCGGGTACGCCGAGATGGTGGACGGGCTGCTGCGCCGCATTCAGGCCGAGCTGCCGGGCGAAGCAGTCAACATCGCCACCGGCGGCTTTTCGCGCACGGTGCAGGGCATCTGCCACGAAATCGACTACTACGACGAAACGCTGACCCTGCGCGGGCTGGTCGAACTGTGGGCGAGTAGATGATGGACGATGGATGATGGAGACTGTCTTTTTCCATCATCCATCACCTTCATCCGGCCTCAGCTTTATGCTGGATTCATCCCGCCGTCTACGCCGATGGTCTGCCCGGTCACGTACCCGGCTCCGTCCGAGGCGAGGAAAGCGACCACAGCCGCGACTTCTTCCGGCTGACCGAAGCGGCCCAGCGGAATGCTGCCCTGGTACTGCTTTCTGGTTTCGTCGGACAGTTTTCCGGTCATGTCGGATTCGATAAAGCCCGGCGCAATCGCGTTCACGGTAATGCCGCGCCCGCCGTATTCCTTGGCGAGGGCCTTGGTCAGCCCGATCAGGCCCGCCTTGCTGGCAACATAGTTGGCCTGCCCCGGATTGCCCGTCAGCGCAACCACACTGCTGACGTTGATGATCCGCCCAGCGCGGTTTTTCATCATGTGTTTGATGGCGGCCCGGCAGGCGCTGAAGGCACTTGACAGGTTGGTTTGCAGCACGGCGTCCCAGTCCTCGTCCTTCATGCGGATGGCGAGGCCGTCGCGGGTAATCCCGGCGTTGTTGACCAGCACGTCCAGACGGCCCAGTCGGGCGAGCACGTCCTCGACCAGTTGCGCCGCGTTGGCCGGAACCGACAGATCAGCGCCGAAGACCTGCGCCCGCCCGCCCGCCGCGGCGATCTCGGCGGCGACCTGCTCGGCCTCGGCCTGCCCGCGCCCATAATGCACGGCCACCGCGAAGCCGTCCTGCGCCAGCTTGAGGGCCATCGCCCGGCCCAGACCACGGCTGGAACCCGTGACCAACGCCACTTTCTGAACTTCACTCATGTGGGCATTCTAGGCGATCCTACTTACTAGCCTTTCAAAACTGGACTGGGTCAAAAATTCAGTTCCGGCTGAGCAGCACGCTGACGACGCGGGCCGCACTCATGGCCGTTCCCGCCGCCGGGTTCGGCTCGCTGGCCGAGGACTGTAACGCGCAGCGCCACTGCTCACCGGCAGAGCTACCAGCCGAGTGTCCAGTCACCGCGCGGCAATCGGCCAGATAGCCCGGCGAACCGTCGGCACGCCGCAGCCAGAGCCGGGCCGCGCCGCCGCTCAGCTGCCCGGTGACTTTCAGATCGGTTTCAGCGACCAGCGGCTGCGCGGGAACATGCGCCGTGCCCGTGACATTCGCGCCGCTGACGGCCAGATTCAGCCGCACCGGGCCTTGCTGACCGTTCACATCACGCAATGTTCCAGCCCACTGCCCCTGAAGGCCGGGACTCTGGACACTGGAATTCTGGAGACTGGAACCCTGAAGACTGGCCTGACCTGCCGCTGCCAGGGCCGCTGCTCCCACCGTCGCCCCACCACCACCGACCAGGGCCAGGGCGAGAGCAAGAAACGTGAACTTCTTCATAGGTTCAGTCTACTTCAGCGGGTCTGGCCCTCTTCAGAGGCTGAAGGTTTTGACCTGCTCCGCCGTGCCCACATTGAAAGTCCGGGCCTCGGGCAAAATCCGTTTGACCAACCCGGTCAGGACCGTTCCCGGCCCGAACTCGATGAAGGTGTCCACGCCCAGCCCGGCCAGCGTCTGCACGGTTTCGACCCAGCGCACACTGCCGGTAATCTGGCGCTCCAGCAGGTCGGCGGTCTGGACCGGGT
>JAGLBK010000227.1 GCA_018260275.1 Deinococcus sp. | reverse complement strand
TCGTTACCGCCAGCTCCCGGCCAAGCTTCTTGGCCTGAACACCGATGCGACATCAACTTAACTCGTTATCAATAATTCCAGCACAGTCGGGACTGCACCTCCTACGCTTCCATAACGCGAAATCCGTACTTTTTCCCACTCGCGTCCGCTCGGATTGAATCTGAAACTACCAGATTCAATCGGAATCCATATAAATCAGCCTGCCATCAGCCCGTTCCCAGAACCTGAGCCATGTTGCCCAGACTGACCGCCCTTCTGCTGCTGTCTTTTGCCTCTGCCCTGGCCGACAGCGCACCGAAAACACCGTTTGGGAGCACCATTTTGCCTGCCGATACGCGAACGTGGCGGTGCGAAAGCGGGCGCACGGTGGTGAGTTTTTCGCCGAACACGCAATCCATCCAGTTTTTCTATCAGGGCAAAGTGCACCGGCTGACGCTTCTCCCAGCCACACGCACCGAGAAGAACGTGGGGACGCTGCGTTACGCCGAAATCAGCTTGCTGGGCGATACAACGTTCGACCAGCCGCGCACCGGGCGAGGGCTGGAATGGGTCACGAACCTTCAGAAGCCGAGGAGTGCTGGACTCTGGCAGGTGTCACAACCCAGAAACGGACAACGACAGCACCGCGCCCAAGAGTATTGCTGGCAGACTCAACCCTGAAGCCAGTTCTTTAGCTCCTGCTCGAACTGTTCATGGGCGTCGTGGTGATACAGAATCCCGTGAAAGCCGAACGCATTGGCGGCGTCGATGTTTTCCTGCACGTCGTCCACAAAGGCCACCTGCGCGGCGGGCAGGCCCATCTTCTGCTCCAGCGCGGCAAAGGCTTCGGATGCGGGCTTCTTGTGCCCGATCTCGTTGGAAAACACCAGGGCGTCGAAGCGCCCAAAACGCGGGTCGCGCTGCAAATGGTCGCTGACCACCGGGTAATTGTTGCTCAGCAGGCCCACGCGCACGCCCGCCGGAATCGCGGCGAGGGTGGCGTACATCGGCAGGTTGTCTGCAATGCTGCCCAGGTACAGCGGCTCGAATTCGGCGTAGGGCAGCGTGATTCCGGTTTCCTGCTGCATGGTTTCCCAGAACTGCGGCAGTGTCCAGGCCCCGACTTCCATCTGCCGGATATGCCGGAAATAACTCTCACGGATTTTTTCCACGTCCAGCCCGCTGCGGTCGGCCATGTTCTGCGTGCTGCGTCCGTCGAAAGTACCGATGGTAAACACGCCACCCCAATCGAAGGCGACGTGGTGCTGCTGCTCTCTGGTCATGAGGAACATTCTCCCCCATCCAGCCCAGGGTCGTGGCGGCGCTGTTCAGGCGAGTCGGCCACAGGAGAGCAGGGCCAAAGCTATCAACTCTGAAAAGCATCTGCTTAAAAAAGCTGTCCAGGAGGCCAGAACCTGCACTCGCCAAAATTATAGGCACCAGTCAAATACCCCACCATAGGCCACTCTAAAACCGACAGCTAAGTGTCTACCGGATAGAGCATGCATCATGAAGGGGCTTGACCAAACCCGTATGGGGTCCCTAACGGGCATAAAATAAAATAGAAAGGCCACAAACAGCATGGCCTTTTTATGCAAACTGCTCTAGCGTTAGTTTTGAATCGACTTGGTGATAACCTTCAACATCTCAGGATTAACCCTAGGGAAATTGTATGGAAGCCTGGCCTGTAAAGCTTGCATAGCCTGTGCTTTGGCTGCAACTTTCATTTTAGTCAAGTCCGCAACGCCAGTTGGAACAGTCGTACTGGTTTGAACAAGCACGACAACGATACTTTGAGTAGGGTTATTATTGCTATCCAGCAGAGTGCCCGAACCAGCAAATGAAGGCATGCCTTTATAGTTTTCCATTATGCCATTATCATCGACACCAACGAAGTAAAGCTTGCTGGTATTACTGGTATCCACTGTGAATCCAGTTTCCAGTTTACCCGCCCCACTGATAGGCCCAAGAATAGAAAGGCCTTTTCTAGTCTGCGCCTCATTTATGTAGACACCGCCTGCTACCGTGCGACCAGCTTGACTTGCCTGATCGTTGTAAATAACAGCGCCTCTATCAAGGATAACCTGTGTAGTAGGATTACCAATAGCCCAACCCCATACGCCCTGATAGAGGGTAGGTGAGGTGGGAGCAGGCGTCGGGGTCGGATTTGTTGGGGTCGGACTTGTTGGGGTCGGAGTTACAGTCTTACTGCCTCCACCCCCACAGGAAACCAGCAAAAGGGCGCTACTCAAACCTGCCAGAATAATCTTTTTTATCTTTCTCAGTCTAGCATCTCTTTTATCTAGCAAATGATGGACATAACCATTTCCGTCTCAGAATGTTTTACCCTGAGCGCCAGTGAATGTCGTTGTCTTTGACCTTGAAACCACGGGGCTGTCGCCGGAAAAAGACGGCATTGTCGAAATTGGGGCCGTCCGGATTGTGGGCAACCGCATAGACGAGACCCTGAAGTACGAAACGCTGGTGCGCCCCACCACCGCCACGGGCGAAACCATCCGGATTCCCTGGTATGCCGAGCGCGTTCACGGCATCTCGGACGCGATGGTGCGCTCGGCCCCGACCATCGACGAGGTGCTGCCGGAGTTTCTGGAATTTGTAGCGGGTGACGCGGTCGTAGCCCACAACATCGGCTTCGATGGCGGTTTCATGCGGGCCAATGCCCGACGCCTGGGCCTTAACTGGAGCCCGGCGGCCGAACTGTGTACGGTGCAGCTCTCGCGCCGGGCGTTTCCCCGTGAGCGCTCGCATAACCTGACTATGCTGGCCGAGCGCCTGGGGCTGGAATTTGCGCCGGGGGGCCGCCACCGCAGTTACGGTGACGTGCAGGTCACGGCGCAGGCGTATCTCCAGTTGCTCCAGCGCCTGGGTCAACCGGCCTGAAATCCTGCTTAGGCGCTTTTTTTCCAGCGGCCCTTGCCCCGGTGGCCTACTTTGTTGCCCGCCTGGGCGGTGCGGCTGCGAACGCGCTCGTCGTCGTAGCGCAGCATGACCGCCAGCCTCGCGCGGCTGATGATGTGGTGCGGCTGTTTGGGCACGAACGCGGTCACGATGTCCACATGGCCGTCGCGGTAGTGCTGCACGACCACATGCAGCGGCAATTTGACCTGTTGCGCCTCGAAATAGCCGCAGACCAGCCAGCGGTGGTCCTCGGGATACACCGCCCGGACCCGGCCCGAGAGCAGCACCTCCAGAATATCGTGCTCCAGAAAGCCCTCGGCACGGGCGTGCTGGGTGGCATGCGAACAGACGTGAAAGCGGGAATCGTAGACCGCAGACCGCAGCTGATGGTGGGCGCGACCCAGGCTGAAATCGTCCGTCGAAACGCCTTCGAGATCGGCCACACGCTGCGGCTTGAGCGGAACCGGCTTGCCTGGGGCCGAACTGATGGGGCTTTTGGGTACGGGAAGGGGCGCACGGCGGGCGGCTTTCTCGGCGCGCGAAAGCTGGGCACGCAGGGCCAGCAGTTCGGTTCCGGCCTGTGCCTGTTTTTGCAGCGTACTGGCTTTCGCCGGGCCTGCTGGTGTGGGGGCAGCCCCCGTCCGACTGGTGTGTTTCGTCACGACCATCACCTCCCAAACGCTTCCCGGCCAGTTCTTCTGGGGGCAGTCGGGGCACGCTGCCTTTTCCAAAAAGAAAACGCCCCTCAAACACGCTCAGCGGTGTTCGTGGGGTGGCAGGCAACGTACCCTGTTCAGGGCATAGAGGCATTATACCACGCACTCCCGGCAGTCAACACAAGGGAGCTATTTCCTACAGGGCTTCCGCAAAGTCGGTTCAATTTTGAACTCGGTGTAAATACTAATGGATGCCCCAGAGAAAAATCCCGA
>JAGLBK010000226.1 GCA_018260275.1 Deinococcus sp. | reverse complement strand
AAGCGGAAGCAATTTGGTAGGCATACCTCAAGCTTCCGCTTTCTTGTGCCGTCAGGTATCCCCTAGCACTCGAGGTTGCAAAGCTGCGGGTGACTCGCAGAGCTGCTTGTAGCGGGGGCCACAAGGCAACTTCTTTTTGTCAAATGCCATAGAACACACCACAAAAAAGGCCGGAGCGTAAAGCCCCGGCTCAGTTGAAGGCGGCGTTGCTGGCTCAGGCCCGCTGGTTTTCCTTGATCGCGCCTTTTTCCTGCAAGTATTCGGCGATCTGCACGGCATTCAGCGCCGCGCCCTTGAGCAGCTGATCGCCCGACACGAACAGGTCGATACCGCCGTCGAACACGAGGCTCTGGCGAATGCGCCCGACTTCCACGTCGTATTTTCCGCTGGCGGTCAGGGGCATGGGATAGAGCTTCTCGGCGGGGTTGTCGCGCACTTCCACACCCGGTGTATGGGAGAGCAGTTCGCGGATCTCGTCGGGCGTGGCGGGTCTTTCCAGTTCCAGCGTGATGGCCTCGCTGTGGGTTCGCAGCGTCGGAATGCGCACCGAGGTGCAGCTGACCTTCAGGCTGTCGTCGCCCAGAATCTTGTGGGTTTCCCAGACTACTTTCATTTCTTCCTTGGTGTAGGCGTTGTCCAGAAACACGTCGACCTGCGGAATCACGTTGAAGGGAATCGGGTAGGCGAATTCCTTGTGGCCCGCCACACCGCCGCCGAGCTGCACGCGGGTCTGCTCCAGCAGCTCGTCCATGCCCTTCTGGCCCGCGCCGCTGGTCGCCTGATAGGTAGATACGATCATGCGTTTTACGCCGTATTTGCGGTGAATCGGGGCCACCGCCACGACGGCGATCGCGGTGGTGCAGTTGGGGTTGGCGATGATGCCCTGGTGCTTCAGCGCGGCTTCTCCGTTGACTTCGGGCACGACCAGCGGCACGCCTTCGTCGTAGCGAAAGGCGCTGGAGTTGTCAATGACCACGCCGCCGCCCTCGGCCCACCTGTGCGCCAGCGCCTTGCTGATGCTGCCGCCCGCGCTTGCCAGAATCACGTCGGCGTCGATGGGGCCTTCGGGCGTCGCCTGCACGGTCAGGTCCTTACCCTTGAACGGCAGGGTCTTCCCGGCGCTGCGGGGCGAGGCGTACAGCTGCAACTCGTCGATCTGTAACTTGGACTTTTCGAGCACCTGCATCAGCTCGTGCCCCACGGCTCCGGTGGCTCCCACAATCGCTACGCGCATACCTTGCCCTCCACTCAAAAAACCGCCCACGCATGTCTTGCGGGGCGGCTGCCGGTCACGACACCGCCCTCACGGGGTAATGGTGGTCGCAGCGGGCTTCATAGCTTCAGGCTAAAGGTTCTGGCGCAGGGGGTCAAGGGGCGTCACGGGACAAAAGATAGACCGGGCCGGGAAAGGACCCTTGCCCCCGGTCTGGAAAGTCTTATTTCTTGCGCCGGAACATCCCGAAGAGGCCGCCGCCGCCCTGCCCCGGCTCCTTCCTGGGCGGCTGAAAATCTTCGAGCTTGATCTCGGGTTCGGGCAGGGGGGCGACTTCCCAGGCGTTGGCCCTGAAAATAGAGCCGCCATAGCGCCCGGCGGCGTACAGGGCGTACTTTTCTTCTTCCTCGGCGGTCATGGCCCGTGGATCGCTCAGGGCCTGAAGCATGGCTTCGAGCGACTCGTCCTCGCAGGCCCAGTGACCCTGATTGAAAATGGCTTCCTTGCCGTAAATGCGAATTCTGACGGCCATGCTGACTCCGTTGGTGTGGTGAATTGTCCGGCTTGCCCAGCTTAGAGCAGTTTGCATAAAAAGGCCACGTTGTTTGTGGCTTTTTATGCCGAGCAGGCGGGCAGGCCCCATCATGGGTGCGACCAGGCCCCTTCAAGGGTGCCGATCTGGTCAAGAAGCCGTTCTGCCCAAGACAGCGAGTGACTTTTTATGAGCAGCTGGAATGATGGAGCGACCAAGCCCTTCATGGGTGCTGTTCTGGTCAAGAAGCGGTCAGGCTTGCTTAAGCGAGTCCGCTTTGCCCAAGACAGCCGTTTGGGGCGCAGTTCCACAAATGGCGTAAGTATGAAAGCTGCTCTAGCGCAGGAGGCCCGTACTTACCCGGCCTTTTCTCCTTCTCCCAGGCGTCTTTCGGTTCCGGAAGTCAGTTTCTTGACGTTTTCGCGGTGCTGCCAGATCAGCAACAGGGCCAGGAAAGACACCGACAGAATCATCCACAGCGGCGCAGGCACCAGCAGAATCATGACGATGGCGCCCACCGCGCCCATGATGCTGCCCGCACTGACAAAGCGCGTGAGCCACATGCAAAAGATCGCCAGGACGAACGCGCCCAGCCCCACCAGTGGATGGATCATCGCCACCACCCCGAAACTGGTCGCCACACCCTTGCCGCCCCGGAAGCCCAGGAAGGGGCTGAAGTTATGCCCCACGACGGCGGCGACCCCGCATAACGCCGCCAGTGGCGCGTCCAGCCCCAGCAGCCGCCCGATCACCACGGCCAAGACACCCTTGAGGATGTCGAAAATGGCGACCGCCAGCGCAGGCCCCTTGCCCAGCGAGCGCAGCACGTTGGTCGCGCCGCTGTTGCCGCTGCCCACGGTGCGGATATCCACGCCGCGTGAGCGGGCCACCCAGGCGGCGGCTGGAATGGACCCGAGCAGGTACGACACCAGAACGGCGACTACGGCGATGAGGGACACGCCTGGTATTGTAGCGGTCCCCGCGCGATGTTTAACGCTCAGCGCGGTACGCTGTAGCTATGGTTCAACTGCTTGATCACATCGGCATTGCTACCCCCGACCTCGATACAGGAAGTGCACCCTATCTGGCGCTGGGGCTGTCGCCCGAAGGCGAGGACGAACTGGTCGAGTCGCAGGGCGTCAACGTGCGCGTGTTCCGCGCCGGAGAAACGATGGTCGAACTGCTCGCGCCCATGCGGGCCGATAGCGCCATTGCCCGGTTCCTCGAAAAAAACCGCCCTGGCCTGCACCACACCGCCTACCGCGTCGAGGATATCGACGCCGAAATCGCGCGACTGCGGGCGGGCGGGGCCACCTTCCTGACGGAGCAGCCGGGGCCGGGGCTGCACGGCACCCGCGTGATTTTTCTGCACCCGAAATGGGGCGCGGGCACCCTGATCGAGCTGTGTGAACACCCCAGGGGCGACCATGGAGCGCACGGGCATTGAACGATTCCTTGCGCCGGGGACAGCCGCTCTGGTGGCTTCCCACTCTGCTGCTGGCCGGGCTGATCTGGTTTCTGAGTTCCAGGGGCAGCACCCCGGTTCCTTCACCGCATCCTATTGACTGGATCGCGCATGCTTCGGTCTATCTCGCCCTGGGGTTTTCGCTGGGCAAGGCGAGCGGCAACTGGCAGCTGGCCTGGGTCCTGGCGGCCTGGTTCGGGGCGCTGGACGAGGTTCACCAGGCGTTCGTGCCACCGCGTGAGGCGGGTATCAGCGACTGGTGGTTCGACCTGATCGGCAGTGGGCTGGGCAGCTGGTGGGCGGCGGGCCGGGAAAGCCGCCAGGCAGCACCCGAGCAGTTTGATGCCGACGACGATTCCGAGCAGGGGACCGGCCCTCATGACCAGTCCGGCCCCTGGACTGCCCGGCCCGGAGAACCCCGTCCCGGCGAGCATTTGCCCTGGCCCGAATACGATGTCACTTTCGATGAGGCCCAGTAAGACGGTTCTGAACTTTGCCCTGCCCATCCGTGAAAAGCGCCCGAATGGGCTTCGCGTCGTCCAGAGATGCCCGAACTATTGATAACGAGTTAAGTTGATGTCGCATCGGTGTTCAGGCCAAGAAGCTTGGCCGGGAGCTGGCGGT
>JAGLBK010000225.1 GCA_018260275.1 Deinococcus sp. | reverse complement strand
ATGTCTGCCGGAAGATTGCAGCCCATAATCTCGCTCTCTTCTTCGGAGGTCTCTGATCCCCTAGCACTCGAGGTTTAAAAGAGGTTTCCTATGAACAGACGACCAGAATTAGGCGAGTTTACTTCCGTAGCTGCACTCACGGCCATTTTGCATGGCACCCGCGACACCTTGGGCGAAGATGGCGCCAAAGTCATTCTGATTCGCGCCGGAAAGCATGTCGGCACCGAAATCGTCACGGCTCTCGGCTATGCGGGCCTGCGTGACTAGGCTCCCCTGGAAATTGCCGCCGCGACGATGGATAAGGCCCTGGGCGAGGAAGGCGCGAAGATTTGCCGCGTTCACGAGGTCTACAGGACCGGGGACAACCCTGATGTTGACCAGCAGCCCATCCTGATCAAGGTCAGCAACTGCGTGGAAACCTCCGGCGAACCCGCTGGCAGCGACATGCAGGCCGCCTTCAGCAACGGCGCGGTGTGGGGCGCCATCGAAGCCGTCTGGGGCAAGCAGTACACCGCCGAGCAGACCGAAAGCACCCTGAAAGGGGCCGAGTACGACACTTTTGTTCTGACCCCTATGTAAAGCTCACTGGGTCATTACTGCCGGGTAGCGGTGCCTTATGCTGCGCCCTCTGCCCGGCAGTGATTTATACAGATTCCGTCCAATTCCCCCATATCCGGAACGGCACCGGATACGGGTCTATTTCCCGAAATCCGTCCTTTTTCCTACTCCTTGTCTTGGGCAAAACGGCACCTGTATAGGGCCTGCCCGCTCCAGTCGGATTTCATCCCCCACGCTGGGGGATTCAATCGGAATCGGTATTATATTCCCCCGGACCGGATGTCACAATCAGTCCATGAAACTGGCCGAAGCCCTGATTGACCGCGCCGATCTGCAAAAGCGGGCGGCCCAGCTCGAAGAAAGGCTCATGCGTAATTTGCAGGTGCAGGAAGGCGAGGACCCCTCCGAGGACCCCCGCGCCCTCTTGCAGGAATTTCTGGAGGTGACGACGGCCCTTGAAGCCCTCTTGCCGCGTATCCACCGGGCCAACCTCAGCGCCACGCTGCCCAGCGGCCTGAGCCTGACCGACGCCCTGACCCGCCGCGACCTGCTCGACCTGCGCCTCAAAGTCCTGCGCCACGCCGCGACGACGGCGTCCGAACGACAGACCCGCTACAGCAACAGCGAAGTCCGGATCGTTCCAGTCATTCCGGCCCGCGACCTGCAAAAGCTGGCCGACAGCCTGGCAAAAGAGCGCCGCGAACTCGAAACGCAGATTCAGCAGGTCAACTGGCTGACCGAGCTGCCCTGAGCGACCTACCCTGAGCGCCTCCGAACGTGCGGCCTTGACGGAGCAAGCCTTGCGGGCGCAGGCTGGAGCCGGAGCGGGACCATGGTACAAGCGAAGGTCTACCTCGCGGCGGGGAAAAGGCCGCACCCCTGACGACCCTGGGGCGGGGTCAACCCCTCACACCTTCTGCCCAGCACCAGTCACCATTGACCCAGCACACTTCACCCTGACAACCATGACCTTGATGTGCCTCCGGCCCCGTTCCAGACCGCTTCCGTCATTGGGGGCGGTTTTCCATTGCCTGCCTGCCCGGCCCGCTATGCTGTCGCTATGCGAATCATGGCTGTGTTTGCCCACCCCGACGACGAAATAGGCTGTATCGGCACGCTGGCGAAACATGCCGCCCGTGGAGACGAGGTGCTGCTGGTCTGGACCACCCTGGGCGAACTCGCCAGTCAATTTGGCGACACCCCGCACGAGGAAGTGAGGCGCATCCGCCGGGAACACGGCGCCTGGGTCGCGCAGAAGATCGGCGCTAAGTATCACTTCTTCGACATGGGAGACAGCCGCATGACCGGTGGGCGCGACGAAGCGCTGCAACTGGCGCGGCTATACGCCGAGTTCCGGCCGGGCGCGGTCATCGCCTGGAGCGAAGATCACCCCCACCCCGACCACCGCATGAGCGCCAAAATCGCCTTCGACGCGATCACGCTGGCCCGCATTCCTAGGATTCTCAACGAGGGCCGCGAAGCGGAAGCCCGGCTAGAAGCGTGGCGCAACCCGGTCAAGCTCTACCACTACTACGCCTCGGCCAGTCCCTACCCCGAAGTATTCGTCAATACTGAGAGCACCGTGGACACCGCGCAGGAAGTCATGGCCTTCTACCGCGAGTTTTACCGGTGGCCCCTGACCCCCGAGGAGTACCGCGCGCAGCGGGCCGAGGCCGGGCGGCTGGCCGGGGTCAAGTTTGCCGAGCGCTTCAACCTGCGCGTCAGCCACCTGCCCGCGCGGGATTATCTGCTCTGATACGGAGTTCGCTAAATTCCAGCACAGTCGGGAAAGAGCCGCCTGTGCCTGCATACCGCGAACCCCGTATCCTTTCCTACTCGCATCCGCTCGGATTGAATCCAAAACCGCTGGATTCAATCGGAATCCATATGAGCGATTGAGCCTCCCGCGCTAGACTGCCTTAATGTCGGAAACCATACAGATCAAACAGACCCTGCCGATCCGGGCGGGTCCCGACGTGCTCTACCGGCTGGCGCTGGAGCCGGGCCGCCGCATCAAGTGGGATAAAAATTATGTCAGCGCCGCCTACGAGGGCGAGGGCCGCCTGACCAACAATGCGCTGGTCAACTTCAGGCTGGCGCGTAACCTGCTGGGCCTCCGGTTTCAGGCGAAGTACGGGCAGCTTCAGGCCCCCCTGCGCGGCGGCTGGGAAAGCGTCGCGCCGTTCGGCCCCATCGAAAAGATGACCCAGGGCTGGAATTTCAAGGCCATGCCCGGCGGCACCGAGGTCACGCTGACGCTGAACGCCCGTCTGCGCTACAGGTGGGCCAGACCACAACTGGAGCGCATTCTGAACAATATGGTGGTCAGCACCCTGCTCGGCTTGCAAAAGCAGGTGGATGTCGCTGGCGCTCAATTGATGGAAGACGTGGGCCGTGAAGTGGCCGAGAAACAGCGGGCCGAGGAAAAGGCCGCCAAAGCTGCGGCCAGAGTCAACAAGCGCAAAAAATGACCGGGGGCACTGATGAATAAGTCACGGATGGAGGCCTTCTCCGATGGGGTCATGGCGATCATCATCACCATCATGGTGCTGGAATTGCCGCGCCCGGAAGGCCACGACTGGTCGACGCTGTCCAGGCTGTGGCCCACGCTGCTCAGTTACGCCATCAGCTTCATTTATGTCGGCATCTACTGGAATAACCACCACCATCTGATGCACACGGTCAGGCGGGTCGGCGGGCAGATGCTCTGGGCGAACCTGCACCTGCTGTTCTGGCTCTCGCTGTTTCCGTATGTCACCGGCTGGGCAGGCGACTCTCACTTTGCCCCGGTCCCGATGACCTGTTACGGAATCGTAGCCCTGCTGTGCGCTCTGGCGTGGCTGTTGCTGACGCGGGCCATCATCGCTGCCCACCCGCAAAACGGGCTGCTGGCTCAGGCGATGGGCCGGGGCCTCAAGGAAATGCTGTCGCCGGTCGGCTACATCGTCGCTATCGTGGCCCCATTTTTCGGGCATATCGGGGTGGTGGTCGCGGGTCTGGCCCTGATCGCGGTAGCTCTGGCCTGGCTGATTCCAGACCGGAGAATCGAGCGCGTGCTACAAACCGCAACACAGACTGAACAGTAAAAACCCCCGCCATGTGGCAGGGGCCTAAAAACTTGGCTTAAATATTAGGCGCGGGCAACGGTGTCGGCGCTGACGAACTGTCCATTGTGGCGAGCCACAGCAGCGTTCAGCACGTCGGTAGGCACGTTGTCATCGACGGCCACGGCGCGGCCACCGTTGCTGACGCTGGTGTGAAGGTGATCGTAATAGTGGTCATCGACGGTGGTGGTGACCGC
>JAGLBK010000224.1 GCA_018260275.1 Deinococcus sp. | reverse complement strand
CTTCCAGCGCCTTCTGGTCGCTGCTCAGTGCCCCCAGTGGAAAGCCGCAGACGGTCGCTACCTTGACCCCGCTGCCTGCCAGTTGCGCCGCGCACTGCGCGATAAATGCCGGGTTGACGCACACCGCGTAGAAGTGGTGCTGCCGGGCCTCCTGGCACAACTGGCTGATGTCGGCGCTGGTGGCGGTGGCCTTAAGAAGGGTGTGATCAATATAACGGGCAAGTTCCACGGTGCCCAGCATAACGCGGAACCCCTGAGAAGCGTCTGGCCCCCCTCAGCTGGCCCCCTCAGACTGGAGTCACCTAGGAGGCTTAGGCTACTGATATGTCCATTCCTCTGTTCAGGTCGGCGGCGGCGCTTCTGGGGGCGCTGGCTCTCGCCACATCTCCGGCGCTGGCTCATCCGGTACTGGCCCAGGCCGCCGGAACGACCAGCACTCAGACGATCATTCCGGATACGCTTCCGGCGACTGATTCGGCTGCTGGGCCAGTGGACATTCCAGCAGCCGAGCCTACCTCGCCTGGCCCGGTGAACGTGCCGACCAGCCTGGTGTTGCCCGGAAAACTGGACGGTGTGACGGCCCAGCTGGCGCTAATGCCTGGCGCTTCGGCGGGGCGCGTGAATGTCCAGCTGGTTCTGAACAGCTCGCTGGGTCAGGCTCTCCAACTGGCCCTGGTGCGAGACAGCGGGCAGGACTGCGCCCTGGCCCCCCTGGTGCGGGTGCTGAAAGTGGGCACGCGCGAGGTGGTGTATCCGCCTGCTGCCGCCAGCCCGCATCTGTGTGCCCAGGACATCAGAACAGACCAGTTGCCCACCCGTGGCCGTCTGAACTATGCCCGCACCCTGCCGTTGGCCCCGGGCGACTACATGCTCGAAGGCTGGTGGCTGGGCACGGCTGACGGCGTCCGGGTCAAGGTGCCCGCCCAGCCGGTGCGGATCAGCGTCAAATAAATACGAATTCCGATTGATTCCGGCCATTTTGGATTCAATCCGAGCAGATGCAATCCGTCCAGAGTATTTGACAGAAAGAAGTTGCTATGTGGCCCCCTCTCCTGTGGAGCTTTTCTAGTCTGTAAGCAGCTCTGCGAGTCACTCCTTGCTTCGCAAGGCCTTCACAAGTCCCACGAGGGGCGAGGGTCAACAGCGCATAGCTTTCTTATGTTAAATGCTCTAATCAGCTGGAACCAGAAGATCGCAGGCCCTGAAACGTTTCACGGAGCAGCCGGGCAGCTTCTCCGGCCCGCACCCCACCCGTGATCTCCGGGCGGTGTCCCCACTGAAAACCCAGCAGGTCGCTGACCCCGCCCAGCGCCCCGGCTTTGGGGTTGCTGGCTCCGAATACGATCCGGCCTATTCGCGCTTCCAGACAGGCGCCCAGGCACATTGGGCAAGGTTCCAGGGTCACGGCCAGGGTGCAGCCGGTCAGGTACGGGGTGCCTAGGCAGGCGGCCGCCTCACGCAGGGCCGCGAGTTCGGCGTGGCGGGTCATGTCTCCGTCTCGCCGACTGGTATTGTGGCCCCGGCCCACCACCCTTCCAGTAGGATCAACGACGACTGCGCCGACAGGCACCTCATGTTCCACCGCCGCCAGCCGCGCCAGCCGCAGCGCCTCCTGCATGGCCTGATCGGTAGGGTCCGGCGGGGCGCTGACCTGTTCGCGTGCTCCCACGGCCCACACGGGCGGGGTCAACCCGATCCACTGCACACCGCCAGGCGCAACCAGCAGGGGCACACGGTCGCGTTCCTCACGGGGAAGACGGGCCTCACCAAGTACGTCGCTGACCTTGCGGGCGCCGCCGGGCAGCCGGATACGATCCCCAGGCTGCCGCGTTCTGGCGGTCCACTCGCCTGGAAAGTCGAAGTCTGGCTGGGGCCACTTCCGCGCCTGCCAGTACAGGGAGCCGCCTGTAACGGTCAGGTGATGCCCGCCGGGCAAGGTCAGGTGCAGGGTCTTTTGCTGTGCTAGCGCCTGCGCGACCTCGTCGAGGTGAGTGGCGTGGTAGGCCAGTCCAGCGGCGATCAGCTGCGACCTGACCCAGCGGCGCAGCAGGGCCGTGGGTTGCCCGGCTAGCGGGGTATGGCGGCCAGTGCGTGCGGCGAGGGCTTCAAGCACCTCGTCGTCCTGCTGACTGTACCTGCCGACACGGGCCAGGTTTTCCTCCAGCCTAGGCACACGCGCCGTCAGAACCGGCATGACTTCGCTGCGGAGCCAGGCGCGGGTGTAGGCGGGGTCGGCGTTTGTCGGGTCCTCGCGCCAGCCCTGACCCAGCTCAAGCAAAAGGGCCTCGATCTCCGCGCGGCTGATGTCCAGCCAGGGGCGGTAGACGCGCCCGTACTGGGGCAAAATGCCACTCAGCACGGCCTCGCCGCGCAGCAGACGCATCAGGACGGTTTCGGCGTGATCCCGGCGGGTGTGTGCGCTCAGAATTCCTATGCTTGCGTGCTGGCGGGCGGTGCGCGTTAGGAAGTCGTAGCGCAGGCGGCGGGCGGCGTCTTCCAGATTCCAACCGCGTTTGCGGGCTACGGCGGCGACCTCAACCCGCAGCGTCTCGAAGGGCAGGCCGAAGTCGTGCGCTAGGGCCGCGACCCACTCGGCGTCACGGGCCGAATCCGGGCGCAGGGCATGGTCGAAGTGCGCCACGACGGGCCGGGCGCCGACCAGCAGCAGAGCACGCAGCAGGCCCACCGAGTCGGCCCCGCCCGACACCCCGACCACGGGCGCCTGTCCGGCCCAGGGAAGCAGGGGGTCCAGCAGTCGGCGCGAGATCATCACGGTAGTTTAGCGGCGCGGTGGTTAGGTGGTTAAGCGAACACGCCGGAGGACCGTAACAAGGAGTGGGGGAAGCTCGCCATGGATTTTAGTGCGGTGCCTCCGCCCGCATTTCATACGGATTTCGGGAAATGGACCGCTCAATGAAGGCTGAGGTTTTTAGCCCCTCCACCCTTGCGGGAGCTGCCCGGCAGAGGTTGGGACTCGCAGAGCGCGAAGTGAGTAAGATTTCGGCACCACTCAGCCTATGTTGGAGGATAGGGGGTGCATCCCACCATGCTGGGATAACCGGGCTTAACGCCTCTCTCGGGAAGCAGAAAAAACTTGTCTGTGACGTGCTTTCTTAGCCCTCTCCACTCGTGGGAGAGGGAGGGAGCCGCGAAGCGGCGGAAGGGTGAGGGGGCGTGTGACCAGCACAGTAAAAATGACATCCCTTGCCATCTATCCCATTTTGGTGGGATGCACCCGAGGATAGGGTCGGAATAGGTATCAGAAGTCTGTTCTTCGTATGATGACCCTATGTCGGTCACCGTCGGGCAACCTGCCCCTGCCTTCCAGGCCCGTAGCGATCATGGTCAGCTGGTTTCACTTCAGGCGCTGAGGGGCCAGTGGGTCGTGCTTTATTTCTATCCCAGGGCCAGTACGCCCGGTTGTTCGCTGGAGGCCCGGCAGTTTGAACAGGCTTTGCCCGAGTTTGCCCGGCTTGGGGCGGTGGTCGTGGGCGTCAGTACCGATACTGAGGCGCGGCAGGCCAGTTTCCGCGACAGCTGCGGCCTCAGCTTTGCCCTATTGCCCGACGGCGACCGCACCATTTCCCGCGCCTACGGTGTTCTGGGAGGACTGAGCGGTCTCCTGGGCATGGCTGCGCGGCAAACTTTTCTGATCGACCCGCAGGGCAAGGTCGCCTTTCAGTGGCGCACGGTCAGCCCTGCCCGGCACGCGGCAGAGGTGCTGGAAGTGCTGCGGCAAAAGCAGCAGGCCATGAGAACAGCGTAGGCAAAAGCTGTCTGGGCCTTTGCCTACGCCGGTTCTAAGAATTTAATTAGACCTCCTGCGAAAGTCAGCTGGTAAATTTTAGAGGTGTCAAACGGTCAATTTGAGCAGGTTCTGAAATTGAA
>JAGLBK010000223.1 GCA_018260275.1 Deinococcus sp. | reverse complement strand
CCCCTTGCGGGGGAGGGCCTTGCGAAGCAAGGGGAGGGGGGTAACCGGGGCGAACTAACATTCTGCAAAATGCTGTACATCACACCGTTACATCACGCTGTCGCTTTCACGCAGCAGAATCTGCGCTTCCAGGGCCGCCGGAAGCCATTGCCGCTGCTCGTAGATGGCCTGGGGCGGGCAGGAACGTAGGCAGGCCATGCAGCCTGTGCAGGCGCTGAGGTCAAGCAGCAGGCGCACGCCGCCTTCGGGGGGCAGTTCGCGTGTGATCGCCTCGGTGGGGCATACGTTGGCGCAAACCGGGCAGTCGATGCAGCTGTCGTCGACCACCGGGGCAGGCCAGTAGACCGCTGTGTCCGGCGGGGGAGAAGGCTTGAGCGTCTGCTTGCGCCAGTGCCATTCGCCGGGAGTGCGCTGGGCGGGTTCGCTCCAGTCCACGAAGGGCAGCGGCCTTTCCGGGAGGTTCTGAACCACCTGTTTCTGACCTATTCGCAGCAGGGCGCCGAACGCCCCACGCCGCGACACGTTCAGGGCGCGGGAACTGTCTTCGGGGGACGCTTCCCGCAGCGTGATCTGCGCGGGCCGCCCGGTCGCGCTGCGCAGGCGCTCCGTTTCACGCATGGCTTCCTGCACCTGCTGGGGCACCTGCGCCGAACCCACGCTGCACTGCTCACACGCACCGTGAATCAGAGTCAGTGGCTGATTCCAGGCGCCCGCCGCACTCAGCAGCGCCGGGGTCACGCGCCCCAGGCAGGGCAATTGCGGCCCGCCCGCGCCACTTTGCGAACAGGTCAGGGTGGCCTCGGGTTCGCCGCGCTGGTCCTGCACAGCTTGCAGCGGTGTCTGAAGGTCATATTCCAGAGCGCCGCTGGGACAGCCTTGCACGCACAGGCCGCAGCCGGTGCAAAGCCGATGGTCGATTTCGATGGCGAAGCCGCCCGCGGCCAGTTCGATGGCCGTGTGTGGGCAGATGGTCTGGCACACGTCACAGCCGCCCACCGCCTGACGGCCAAGCAGGCAACGCGGCTGCGTGTAGCGCGGCACCAGATTGCCGAGTTCACCGAGTTGTTCGAGCACGCCGCGCAGCATGACGCGCAGTGTACGCCACCGTGCAAAACTCATTCTGTGAGCAGGATTCTTAATGCTCCCGTCACCTACTGCCCGGTTTTGCCCGGTCTTGACTAAGCTGAACAGGAAATATTCAGTCTCTCACGAGCAAAAGGAGTCAGTATGGCCTCTAAAAGGCGCGAGTTTTCATCTCTTCCCACGCTGCTGCTCAGCCTGGTGATCGGTACGGTCCTGGGCGTCTTGCTGCTGCTACTGTTCGGGCGGCATGTCGGCAACCCCGATACGGTTTCGGCGGTCAATGCGGGGATTCCGGGCACCACGGTCATCGACCGGAACGAGAACACCGGGAACAAGGCGGCGGCGAACAGCACCGCGAATACGGCCAGCACAACTACGGCGGCGGGCGATACGACCACGGCGTCTGGTACGGCTGCCACGACTGCGGCAACTGGCGCAGCGGCAACCGGGACCACAGCAACTGGGACTGCGACAGCCGACAACGCCAGCAAGACCCCGGTCGAGGGTCAGGCCGCCGCCGGAAGTGCCGGGGCCGCCGCGACCGCTGCCGCGCAACCCGGCGCGGCCCCCGCGCAGGCGCTGGAGCAGACCGTGACCGATACCTCGTTTCATGGGACGGGCGCTGAAATTTACGTGCAGGCCTGCCAGAGCTGCCACATGCCCGGCGGCAAGGGGGCCAGGGGTGCGGGCATTTACCCGGCGCTGGCGAACAATCCCAAGCTGAAGGCCATGCAGTACCCCACCGGCATGGTGCTGTACGGCAATGGCGGCATGCCCAGCTTCGGGCACTACATGAACGATCAGCAGATCAGCGACGTGGTCAATTACATTCGTACCGAGCTGAACAAGAACACCGACAAGGTGACGCCCGACGACGTGAAAAAGATGCGTCAGCCGGGGCAGCATTACATGATCTTCGGGGAGGCGGCAGGCTGATGGGCGTATCTAGGCGTGATTTTTTAGGCATGGTGGGCCTGGCGGGTGGCAGCGCCGCCGTGTTCCAGATGATGACCGTGATGGGGCTGGCGGCTCCCTCCACCTACAAGCAGCCGCAGCTGGGCACGGGCGGCAAGGGCAAGAAAGTGCTGATTCTGGGCGGCGGCCTGGCCGGGATGGTCAGCGCCTACGAGCTGAACAAAGCCGGGTACGAGGTCGAGATTCTGGAGTTCAACGACCGTGCCGGGGGCCGCGTGTGGACGATTCGCGGCGGCGACAAGTACACCGAGCTGGGCGGCTTCGAGCAGACCTGCCAGTTCGACAAAGGCCTGTACATCAACCCCGGCCCCTGGCGAATTCCGCACGTTCACCAGGCGTACCAGCACTACGCCCGCGAATTTGGCGTAAAGCTGGAAGTCTTTCCGATGATCAACCACAATGCCTACGTTCACCGCAAAAGCGGGGTCAAAGAGCGTCAGGGCAAGCTGATGATCGACATGCAGGGCCACGTTTCTGAGCTGCTCGCCAAGGCCCTGAGCCAGAACGCACTTCAGGGTGAGATGACGGGCGAGGACAAGACCAAAGTCCTCGAAGCGCTGAAGGGTTGGGGGTTCCTGGACAAGGATTACCGCTACAGCAAGAGCCTGGCGACCAGCAGTTACCGGGGCTACGACCGCGACCCCGGTGCGCGGCTGGAACCCGGCACCCCCAGCACGCCGCTAAGCCTGGACACCATCGTCAAGAACGACCTGTGGGCCGACCTGAATACCGGCCTAGCCTACGAATTCCACAGCACCATTTTCGAGCCGGTGGGCGGAATCGACGCGATGGCGCGGGCATTCGAGGCCCGGACCCGGCAGTTCATCAAGTACCGCAGCAAAGTCACCGACATCAAACAGGATGAGGGCGGCGTGACGGCCACCTACGAGGATTTGACCACCGGCACGACCAAAACCGCGCGGGGCGACTACTGTATCTGCACCATTCCCCTCAGCATCCTGAGCCAGATTCCGAGCACCGGCCTCAGTCCCAAACTTACCGACGCCATCAAGAAAGTGCCATATGGGCCGTCCTTCAAAGCGGGGATGCAGTACAAGCGACGTTTCTGGGAGCAGGACGAAGCGATTTATGGTGGGGTCACCTACACCGACCAGAGCATGGGGCTGATGTCCTACCCGGCCAACAACTACAACTCGAACGGCAAGGGTGTGGTGCTGGGCGCGTACATGTTCGGCCCTGACGCCGTGAAGTTCACCGGCATGAACCCCAAGGACCGCTTGCAGGAAGTACTGAAGCAGAACATTGCCATTCACCCACAGGCCGAAAAGGAATTCGACAACGGTATTTCAGTGGGCTGGCACCGCGTGCCTTTTACGCTAGGCTGCTACGGCCTGTACAACGAAGAAACCCGCAAGGATATCTATCCGACGCTGTGTGCCCTGGACAAGCGCTTTATTCTGGCGGGCGAACACACGTCCTACTGGAACGCCTGGCAAGAAGGAGCGCTGCTGGCCGGTACTTCGGCAGTAGAAATCATCCACGAGGCGGCCAGCAAAGCCTGACCTTCACCGGAACCATTCCCGCCAGCGTCTGAACCTGGCGGGTTTTTTTATGTGGGAAACAACAGCAAAAGCAGGGGCGCAGGCTGTTGTGCTCAGGCCTGCGCCTCTGCTGTAAAGCGTCTAGCGGGTCAAGGGCTCAGGTAAACAGGGTGCTGACGCTCGCGCCGGTGTGAATGTTAGTGATCGCGTTGGCGAACAACGGAGCCACATCGAGCACGGCCAGTTTGCCGCCCGCGTTCCTGATCTTCTCTTCCGAGACGTGCACGGTGTTGCAGCTCGCCACCTGGGTCACGTCCAGCGCGGCGATGCGCTCGATGGCCGGGCCGGTGTATACGCCGTGCGTGACCGCCACGTACACATCCTTGGCCCCCATGCCACGGGCAATATTGACGGTTTCCACAAGGCTGCCC
>JAGLBK010000222.1 GCA_018260275.1 Deinococcus sp. | reverse complement strand
GCACCCCGGCACCGGCCTGGAAAAGTGCATCGGCTGTAGCCTGTGCGCCGCGGCCTGCCCCGCTTACGCGATCTATGTCGAGGCCGCCGAAAACGACCCGCTGAACCCCCACAGCCCCGGCGAGCGGTACGCCAGGGTCTACGAGATCAACATGCTGCGCTGCATCTTCTGCGGGCTGTGCGAGGAAGCCTGCCCGACGGGCGCGGTGGTGCTGGGCAACGAATTTGAGATGGCCGATTACCGCTACCCCGACTTCGTGTACGGCAAGGAAGACATGCTGGTAGGCGTCGAAGGCAGCCGCCCGCAGCGCCGTGAGGCCGCCGCCAGGGGCGAAAGCGTGCGCCTCGGCTTTCAGGTCGAAGGCGGGCCACGCCCTGAACTGGAGGGGGTGGAGTACAGATGATGACTCGCTTTGCTCGTCGGAAGTGGGAAGTGGTGAGTGGGAAGTGGGAAACCCCCGAACTTCTGTTCCACTTACCACTGACCACTCACCACTTACCCGCCGACCATCGGGAGGCCGCCCTGTGACCCTTGCCTTCTACCTCCTCGGCGCACTGGCGATCATCGGCGGCGTCATCACCATCGGGGCACGCAACGCGGTGCACGCGGCGCTGGGGCTGGTCGGCACGCTACTCGCGGTGGCCGGGCTGTTCGCCACTATGAACGCGGCCTTTCTGGCGGCCACCCAGGTGATCGTGTACGCCGGGGCGATCATGGTGCTGTTCCTCTTCGTCATCATGATGCTCAACGCCAACGCGCCCGTGACCGGTAAAGACCCGGTGCCCTTCGTGCGCGAGCTGGCGGGCATCGGCGGGACGCTGATCGCCGGGGCGTTCGTGGTGATCGCCTACACCTACAAAGACCCGCGCCCGCTGGCCGAGGGAGCCGCCGCCGTCCGTGGGGGCACGGCGCAGGCGGTGGGCGAAACGCTGCTCACACGCTTTTTGCTGCCCTTCGAGGTGGTCAGTGTGCTGCTGCTGGTCGCGGTGGTCGGCGCGGTAGCGCTGGTGCAGCGGCCCGCGCCCCAGCCCGACGGATTTGCCGAGGGTGCCGCGCTGCCCGCTTCACACGCGGGCGCGGAGCTGGAACGGGAGGTGCAGGTCTGATGGTTTCGACGGCTTCGTATGTGGCCCTGTCGGGGATTCTGTTCGCGCTGGGGCTGGTCGGGGTACTGACCCGCCGCACGGCGATCATGGCGTTCCTCTCGGTCGAGCTGATGCTCAACGCCGCCAATATCGCGCTGGTGGCTTTTGCGCGGGCCTGGGGCGACCTGATGGGACAGACCGCCGTATTCATCGTGATGACGCTGGCCGCCGCCGAGGTGGCGATTGGCCTGGCGATCATCGTCTCTATCTTTCGCAAGCGCGAAACCACCAACGTGGACGATCTTGCGTCTCTCAAAGGTTAGGTGACGGGTTTGCCTCTGTATCTGCTTCCCCTGTTTCCATTGATCGGGTTCGCCCTGCTGATCGGTCTGCCCAGAGCCTTTTCCGGCAGGGCGGCGGGCTGGCTGGGCAGTGTCATGGTGCTGCTTAGCTTCGTGGTCGCGCTCCTGCGCTTTCTGGGCCTCGGCGCTGGCCCCGCCCACGAACTGCTCTGGCAATGGCTGCCCAACATGGCGCTGGGCAATGGCGGCCACAGCGCCAACCTCAGCGTCGGCTTTTACCTGGATCAGCTTTCGGGCCTCATGACCCTCATCATCACCGGCATCGGCTTTCTGATTCACGTCTACTCGGTCAGCTACATGAGCCACGACGCCCGGCAGGGACGCTTCTTCGCGTTCCTGAACTTCTTCGTGTCGATGATGCTCATTCTGGTGCTGGCCGACAGCTACCCGCTTATGTTCGTCGGCTGGGAAGGCGTGGGTATGGCGTCTTACCTGCTGATCGGCTTCTGGTTCGCCGGGCGCGGAGAAAGCAAGGACGAGCACACCTTCGCCGCGACCAACGCCGAGGGCATCAGCAATTCCAATGCTGCCCGCAAGGCGTTCATCATGAACCGCATCGGCGACCTGGGCTTCATGCTGGGCATGTTCCTGCTGTTCAAACTGTTCGGCACGGTCAACATTCCCCAGTTGCAGGGCGTGGTCGGGCAGGTCTTTTCCCCCGCAGCCAACGTCGCGGACATCGGGCATTTCCGCAGCGGTGTCGAACTCGCCTGCCTGTTCCTGCTGGTCGGCGCCATCGGCAAATCCGGCCAGCTTCCGCTGACGACCTGGCTGCCCGACGCCATGGCTGGCCCCACGCCCGTCTCAGCGCTGATCCATGCGGCCACGATGGTCACGGCGGGCGTGTACCTGATTACCCGCAGTCACTTCCTGTTCGACCTCGCGCCCCACGCTTCCATGTGGGTGGCCTGGGTCGGCGGCCTGACCGCGCTGTACGGCGCACTCTCGGCGCTCAACCAGTACGACATCAAGAAAATCCTGGCGTACAGCACGGTCTCGCAACTGGGTTACATGTTCCTGGCGGTGGGGCTGCACGCCTACTCGGCGGGCGTGTTTCACCTGCTGACCCACGCTTTTTTCAAGGCGCTGCTGTTCCTGGCGGCGGGGGCGGTCATTCACGCGCTGCACGACGAGCAGGACGTGCGCAAGATGGGCGGCATGAAGGCCTTTATGCCCCTGACGCGTTGGTTCTCGCTGGCGGGCGTGCTGGCGATCTGCGGCATTCCGATCTGGAGCGGGTTCTTCTCGAAAGACGCCATTCTGGCCGCCGCCCACGACCAGAGTCCGGCGCTGTACATCATCGGCCTGGGCGTGGCGCTGCTGACCGCCTTCTACATGGGCCGCTGGTACTTTCTGGTCTGGGAAGGCCGCTACCGGGGCCATGTGGCGCACCCGCACGACGCCGACCCGCTGATGACCATTCCGCTGGGCATCCTGGCGGCGCTGGCGACCTTCGGGGGTCTGCTCAACGTCCCGGCTTTTCTGGGCGGGCACTCGGCCTTCGGCGCGTACCTGAGCCGCGCCATTACGCAGCACGGGCCTGAACTTCCCTTCGCCACCGAGCTACTACTGACGCTGCTGGCCGTGCTGGCCGGGGTCGGCGGGCTGCTGTGGGCCTACTGGCAACACCGGGGTGACCACCTGTACAACGGCCCCCTTGGCCCCGCCAGCACCAACGCGCTGTACCTGCAAAACCTGTACGACAGCGTGATCGGTGCTCCCAGCCGCGCCATCGCTTCCGGGCTGGACACGGTAGACCGGGGCCTGGACACCGCCCTGGGCGGCCTCGCCCGCAACGCGGCGGCTCCGGGCGGCCTGTTTACCCGCTGGCAGAGCGGCTTCGTGCGGGCCTACGCCGTCAGCATGGTGCTGGGCACGGCGCTCATCATCGGGTACTGGGCGCTGAAAACCATAGGGAGTGGATTATGAAGGCTTGCCCTGTTCGCGGTTTGACAGCTAGATACACCGACCACCGGGAGGCGCACCCATGCTTCACCTGATGATTTTTCTGCCGCTGCTGGTGGCGCTGCTGCTGACCCTGGCCCCGCGTCACTGGCGCGAGGAAATTGCGGTGGCCGCGACGCTGCTGACGCTGGGGCTGGGCGTGGCGTTCTGGATTGCCGGGGGCACGCCGCTCTTTATCCGCGACTGGATTCCCCCGCTGGGCGTGACCTACGCGGTGCAGCTCTCGGGGGTCAGCCTCATGCTGGCGCTGGTCACGGCGTTCATGTCGTTCATCGCCTGCACCTACGCGGCGCGGCGCATTCCCAACCCCGGCACTATGCTCAGTCTCATTCTGGCAATGGAAACGGGACTGCTGGGCATCTTTGCCGCCCGTGACCTCGTGCTGTTTTACGTGTTCTTCGAGGATGCGCTGCTGCCCGCCCTGCTGATGCTGGCGATCTACGGCGGCCCGAACCGCATGAAGGCGCTGGTCAAGTTCGCGGCCTACACGCTGCTGGGCAGTCTGCTGATGCTGCTCTCGATCATCGGGGTCAAGTATTACGGCGGCAGCCCCACCTTCGCCCTGCGCGACCTGATCGCCCACCCGGTCACCG
>JAGLBK010000221.1 GCA_018260275.1 Deinococcus sp. | reverse complement strand
CTTTGCTGAACGGTGTCGGGATGCGGTGATCGTCGCTGACCACGATCAGGCGGCCCCGGTTGTTTTTCAGGTGCAGGTAGGTCTGCCGGGTCGGTTCCCCGTATTTTTGCTCCAGCACCTCTTCGGCCAGCGTATCGATCTCACCGGGCGTGACTCTGGTCTGTCCGGCCTGCCGCAGGCGCAGGTCGATCTGGGTGGCCGCCGTATACGCCTCGGGCGAGGACAGCCCCACGTCTTCGAGGTTACGGGCCAGTACCCCCCGGCTAAACGGCAGGGTGCGTTTTTTGCCCTCGACCATGATGTCGGCGAAAGCAGGCGTCTGGGCCTGGGCCCGCTGGCCTACCTCTGGCCCGATCACTTCGTGGGCCACTTCCACCATCAATTGCTTGACCTCTTCTGGGGTGACCGTAGGCCGCCTGAGTTGCCGCAGCGCCTGTTCTACCCGTCTGGCAGCGGCGGCGGCGGCAGCCGGGTCCGCTCCGGCATTGACCAGCGACTCGGCCACCAGCCCACGGCTGAACGGCCAGGAAGTGCGACTTGTCCCGATGTTGAGGGTGGGCTGGGTGGACATGGCGGTCTCCTCTCTGGCGGCAGTATGCAACACAACCTGCCCGGAAAAAGCGCCTCCTGTTTACCGCCCCTTGCTTATCTGTGCTTAGCTGTGCCTGCCCGACTCTCTGCGGCCTACCGGCGGTTTCAGCGCTTGACCGCGCCCTCCAGCAGCAGGTTCAGGGCCAGGCGCATCTCCTCTTTCAGGGGGCGCTCGGTGCCGTAGGCGCTCCAGCGCAGGGCCACCATCAGGTAGGTGTCGGCGATCAGGTTGCTAATGCGTTGCAGGCTCAGGTCGGTTCGCAGCTGCCCGTTCTGGTGCATGGGCCGCAGCACCAGTTCAAGGACCTTGCTCAGCGGCAGCGCCTGGTAAGCGGTGCGGGCGCGTTCGGGATTGGGGTTCATCACCTCGTAGGCCAGCGGCGGGAACAGGTCACGTTCACGGGTGTTCTCGTCGGCCAGCTGATCCCAGATGTCGTACAGCACGCCCAGTGGGGCCTGTCCCGAGGCCAGTTTCGTCTCGGCCATCTCGCGCAGGCGGTCCATGACTTCGCTGCCGTAGTCGAGCAGCACAGCTTCCTTGTAGGGGTAGTAGTTGAAAAAAGTGCCTCTGGAAACGTTGCTGGCCTTGGCAATATCGGTGGCCGTCGTCGCCTGGAAGCCGCCCTGCTTGAACAGGTCGATGGCGACGCCGTAAATGCGGGCGCGGCGACGTTCCTTCTGCCGCTCCCTGAGTGATGAAGAGTCCATGTCCCCCGGTTATATCGCCTTTGAGTTCAAATTTGTACCTCGTCCATTCAAAAAAGTGTCGGTTGTACGTTATTCGCGCTCGCCCTCAGGCTTCATTCAGGGTGTCTACCCCCGGAATGGGGGCCGGGCAGGTCGGCGCAAAGGTGTCCCAGTGGCCTGAAACGCCGCCCGGGCCGCTCTAGAATAACGGGGTGAAAGTTGCTGTCATTGCCGATATTCACGGAAACGCCGACGCGCTGAGGGCGGTGCTGGATGACGCCCGCCGCCAGGGAGCGGGGCGCGTGATCGTCAACGGCGATGTGGTCAACCGGGGGCCAGACTCGGTGGAAGTCATGCAACTGCTGCTGGAGCGCGGCGACGTTTCGTTTACCCTGGGCAATCACGACGATCTACTGATGCTCTGGAAGGCCCGGAGCGAGGTGCTGCCCGCCAGGTGGTACACCGACCCGTTCTGGGGCGCGACCGTCTGGAGTATGGAGCAGCTCGACCGGGCCGGGCTGCTGGGCATTCCGGCCGGGTGGCCCATGACCCTGCGCCTGTGTGAAGCCGGACTGCCCGACGTGTTATTGGCCCACGGCACGCCCGACCATTACCGCGAGAGCCTGAGCGACCGCACCCGCCCCGGACGTGTGGCCGAGATCGCGCAGCAGTACGGGGCGGGCGTGCTGGTGGCCTCGCACATTCACCGCCAGGCCGACGCGAACTTTAGTGGGGTGCGCGTGCTGAACACGGGGGCAGTGGGTTCGCCCGCCGACGGTGATCCCAGGGCGCAGTACCTCCTGCTGAGCGCCGAGGCTGGCGCGGCCAGACAGGGGCAGGCGGGTCAGGGACAGGCGAGTCACGGGCAGTGGCACGCCGAACTCCGCAAGGTGCCCTATGACCGGAGCGGTGTGCTGCGGCGCTTTGAAACCAGCGGCCTGCTGGGCAGCGGCCTGAGCGCCGAGATTTTCCGTGACGAGATCGAAACGGCCCGCAGCCTGTACACCCCGTACTGGCTCTGGACCGAGCAGGGTGATCTGCCGCGTGACGAAAGCAGCTGGCAGCAGTTCAGGCGTGAGCAGCTGGCCCCGGCCTGAGCCTGCGGCCCGCCACGCGCGGCGGGTAGCTACAATGACGGCACAGTTACAGGAGGCCGTCGTCATGTGGGAACATCAAATTCGGGTGCTGAACGCTACGCCTAGCCGTGTGGTCGCCGCCCCCACCGTGATCCTGTGAGCGCTGTTCCACCAGTAGCAACGCAGAGTGCCGCGACCATCGACTATGGGCGGCTGCTGCCACTCTACGCAGCCCAGGCGCTGGCGACCGGTTCCACGACGGTCAGTACGGTGCTCGCCAGCCTGATTATCAGCGGCATGGGCAGCGAGAGCCTCTCGGGGCTGCCGAGCACGCTCATTCAACTTTCGGCGGCGGCCTCAGCCAGTCTGTTCGGGGCGCTGATGCTGCATTCGGGCAGACGCCTGGGCCTCTCACTGGCGTTTGTGCTGGGGGCACTCGGAGCGGTGGTCGGATTTCTGGGGGCCAGATCTGGCCTGATGCTGGTGTTTTTGCTGGGGGCGGCCATGATGGGCGCGGCGCAGGGCGGCTATCAGCAGGCGCGGTACGCCGCCGCCGAAAGTGTGCCTGACAGTAAACGTGGCACGGCCCTCGGCGTGCTGATGCTCATGAGCGTGCTGGGGTCGCTTGTCATGACCGGGGCTTCACGGCCTATCGAGCAGCTTGGGCTGGTGCTGGGCGTCAGTGCAGAGGCGGCGGGCTGGTTGGTTGGCGGCGGCCTGCTGGGCATCGCGGCCCTGCTGATGCTGGTCTGGCGGCCCCTGCGTGCGCCCGTTGGCACTGCTCCGGTGCGCCTGCCGATGCGTGAAGCCTTCCGGATTCGGGGGGTTCGCAGCACGACCCTGGCCCTGGCGACCGCTCAGGGACTGATGGTCACTTTAATGAGCCTAACTCCTTTGCGGGCGCATCATATGGGAATGTCGCACGCGGGGGTCGCGGCACTCATCAGTGGGCACATCGTGGGCATGTTCGGCTTCGGCTGGCTGACCGGGCCGCTGATCGACCGCTTTGGCGTGCGGCTGGGCTATGTAGGCGGGTCGCTGTTGCTGCTGGCCGCCGCGTTGACCGCTCCGTTGCCCGGCACGGCCTGGCTGGGCGTCAGTATGTTCTTGCTGGGCTTCGGTTGGAATCTGGCCTTTGTCGGCGGCAGCAAGGCACTCTCGCGCTTTCCCTCGGCCCAGGGCGCCGCCGACAGTCTGGGGTACGTCGCGGCGGCTTCCGGGACCCTGCTGGGCGGCTGGATTATCGGGCACTCTGGGTTTCCGCTGCTGGCCGGAATCTGCGCGGGGCTGGCGCTGTTGCCGCTGGTGAGCGCGTGGCGGGCTGCACCTAAAGAGCTGAACTGAGGCCCTATCCGAACAGTAATAGTTGCAAATAGAATTTCGTTGTTCGGGACGTGATTATCTCCCTCCACCCTTGCGGGGGAAGGTAGGGGAGGGGGGGAAACGCAGATACTTTCCCAGTACAAAAAGTCTGAATTTCCCAGCATTTTCCGGACATGCTTCAAGCACACCGAATTTGAGCTTCCGAGTTCAACGGAACGCGAAAAGGAAATTCAGGCCGAGGCCCCCTTTTCCCCTCAGGGAATCAGCGCTTCCAGCTGACCCAGCCGCTCCTGCAGCGTCGCCCCGTCGGGCGCAATCAGGTTGACGTGACCCAGCTTGCGCCCCTCCCGGAACGCCTTGTGGTAGAGGTGAATGCGGGTGCCTTCCAGCGCGTCGATGCCTGCCCAGTCGGGCT
>JAGLBK010000220.1:2119-4102 GCA_018260275.1 Deinococcus sp. | reverse complement strand
CCGCTTTTTGGTGCGTCCCAGCAGCTCCAGTTCGTCGGGAAGCGGCGCGGGGCGGGCGATGACCGGCGTGTCCAGGGGCCGCCCGGTTTCCTGGGCCAGTTCGCCGAGAATGGCGCTGAGCACCGCCTTGTCGTCTGTCGTGCCCACGTCCCGGTAAACGATGTTCCTCAGGGCCGCCGGATTGCCGCCCCGCCGCCGCATCTCCTGCTCCAGCCAGCGCAGACTGCCGCGCTGCATGCCCCCTTTGCCCGCAGGTGGAAGCTGTGAGCGTAGGTCGGCCAGTACTGTTTTCCAGTCCACTGCACTTACTCTAGAGCATTTGACCGAGAACTTTGAAAGGGCACGCAGCGCGTTCTGTCCGGGCAAAGCGAGTGAATTTAACCGCGCAGGACGAATGCTAGAGCTTTCGGAATGTCCTCAACCTGAACGCGTAATTCGGAGCAGTATTCTAAAACAGCTTGCTACCCCGCCGCATCCGATTTACGGCCCCAGATTGATGGTGACTGGTTGCGACGTAGGTACGCTGACCTTCAGGCTGGCGGGCATAAAGCCGTCGGTGCTGACGCGCAGGCGGTACTGTCCGGGCACCGCCAGATGAACCGTGCCGGGCGCCTGTCCCACGTTCTGGCCGGGCTGAAGTCGGGCGGCGGCGGGGGCCGTTTCTACCGTGAGGTGCGCGGTTTTGCCCCGGGCGTTGGCCCCTTTCAGGACAAACTGCACGTTGCAGCAAGGGGCCGCCGAGGGCTGGCGTCTATGCAGGTTCTGTACCAGCGCTGTCAGCAGCAGCACGGCGGCCAGCCCCCCCAGCACAGGCCAGAGCCAGCGGGGGGGTACGAACGAGGGGGCGGGCCGGGCGGGCTGCTCCGTCTCAGGCCCGTCCTCCCTCACGACGTGCCAGGTCTGATCGGCGGACCAGGTCGCGCGAATGGGCTTGAGCGTGCGGCGTTGTTCGGCGGGCAGGGGTTCGTCTGCTGCTGAACTTTGCCCGGCGCTGATCGTGACGCTGCGTCTGTCGGCGGCGTTCTGTGCGTCCAGTTCGGCCTGCGCCTGCATGGCCTGCTGTTCGCGTCGGCGCCTTTCCTGCGGGGATTCTGTAGGCACGCCTGCGCTGCCAGCCACCTCGGCCCACTGTCCGGGCGCAAGGTCGCGCCGCGCCTCGGCCAGCGTTTTCAGACGGGCAGCGTCGGCCCGCAGGCGGTCTCTGGCCCGGCTGGCTACGCCCCGCTTTGCTGTCTTGGGGGCGCTCTCCGGTGGAGTGGGGGTAACCCCTGATACAGTGGTGGCCGCGAGAACCGGGTCGGCTGGAGGTGCCACGTTTGCCTCAGCGCCAGTTACAACACCAGTGCTGGTAGGAAGGGTAGCCGCTGTTTGAGCGCGGTGGTCCGGCGCGGCAGTGGCAGGAGCAGGAGGGGTCCCCGTGTCCTGTGGCGCGTCGCCGGGTTGGGGAATGGCCCACTGCAAGGTGGCTGGGGCTGAGGGCAGCACGACCGTGGTGGGTTTGGGGGCGGACTGGCCTTCTTTCAGTAGCCCTTCTTTCAGAGACACCGGGAAATCCCATTCGTTGATATTCAGTTTGAAGTCGGCGATATTCTCGGCGGCCAGCGTGCCTGCGACAGAAGCTGTGCCCGAGTCAGCTGGGATCGCCGGATAGACCCTGGCTGGTGAGGATGGTCTGAGGGGAGGCGCCGCCGGGTTGGGGCGGGGTTCGTCCAGGGTACTTTGCCGGACATAAGAGCCTTGCTGGGGCAGCGGCGCACTGCTGTCGAGCAGGCTCAGCGGGCGCGGCGAGGGCGCTGGCGCAGACGTGTCGTCCTGCGCCCCCGCTTCGAGGAGCTTGCGGGCATCCTGGGCGCTCAGGTCGGCGGGCGGGTCGCGCAGCACTCCCAGAATCCCTGGTAGACCGCCGATCTGGTCCAGGGCCGCCGCCAGGTCCCGGAGGTCACGGGCCGCCGTGGAGTCCGGCCCCAGGGAATATAAGCCCCC
>JAGLBK010000220.1:0-2109 GCA_018260275.1 Deinococcus sp. | reverse complement strand
CATGACCCGGCCATCCACGCTCCAGAGTTGACCCGCGTCGATCGCTCCATGGGCCAGCCCACTCGTGTGCAGGGCACTCAGCGCACTTAGGGCCCCGCGAGCAGCCAGAACCGGATCGTTGGCCGCCGTGACCTGTGGGGGTAATTCCGTGACCAAGTAGGTGTCGTTGCCGTCGTTCACCACGTCCACAAAGGGCAGCAGCGAAGGGCTGCGCGGCAGCTGCGGGGCGGGCCTGGGACGGCGCAACTGGTGCAGCAGGGCGGGCATCCCGGTGACCCGGTCGGTCGCCAGCAGCGTGCGCGAAACGCCGCCCCCCTCTCCGGAACGCACGGGCGTACCGGGGGTGGGTGAGACTTCGCGGATCACCACATAAGGACCAATCGCTTTCATTGTTAATTAGTATACGAAGCCGCTGGCCTACTCTGAGCCTGCCATGAGCGTTCGGTCAGACAGGTTCAGACAGTGGGGGTGGTGTGGCCGGTCAGCTTGCCTGAGGCGAAACAGCTCAGTTCAGTGCAGCGGCACGTGCCCCGGAAAGCCCAGCAGGTAGTCCAGCAGGTCGCCGACCATCGCCGAGGCCGTGATCATGCCGCCCGCGCCGCCGCCCGCGAAGATCAGGGTGCCGCACTCGTCTCCCTCATAGACCAGCGCGTTCCGGGTGGCTCCGGCGGTACACAGCGGGTGGTCGGCGGGCAGGCGCTGCGGGGCGACTGTGGCCTTCCAGCCCGTTCCGGCGCGTTCGAGTTCGGCCACCAGTTTGATCTTCTCGCCGTTCCTGCTGGCGTCCTGCACGTCGGCCAGGGTCACGTTCTCGATGCCCGTAACCTGCACGGCGCTGTAAGGAAAGTTGCCGTCGGCGCAGAAGCGGGCCAGCACCGCCAGCTTATGCGCGGTATCGAAGCCGCCCACGTCCAGCGTCGGTGGGTCTTCCGCGTAGCCCAGGGCCTGCGCCCCGGCCAGCGCCGCCGCGTAATCTTGCCCGCCTTCCATCTGGGTCAGGATGTAGTTGCAGGTGCCGTTGAGCACTGCCTGGAGCTTGTTAAAGGTACTGGCCCGCAGCACGGTGCTCATGGGGCCGATGACCGGCGTGCCCGCCATGACCGAAGCCTCGTAGTACAGCTTGCCGTCCAGGGCGTACTCGCGCAGTTCATCCCAGCGCTCGGCCAGCATTGCTTTGTTGGCGGTAATGACCGGGCGGTCGCTACGCAGGTAGGGCCGCAGAATGTCCAGCGGACGGTCTACGCCGCCTATCGTCTCGATGACCACGCCACACTCCTGCAAAAAGTCACAGTCGGTGGTCACGCGGGTGCCTGCCGGAACATTGCGCTTCTTATTCACGTCGCGCACCATTACCCCGGCGATCTCGATTTTTACGCCGACATCCTCGAAAATCGGTTTACGCCGCTCGATCAGATTCAGTACGTCCTGGCCCACGGTGCCGCTGCCCAGCACCCCTACAGTCACGGTTCTCACGCTTCAGAGCTTACCCCGCTGGCCCGGCAGGCAGGGCCGGGCGGGTTAGAAGGGACGCGGGGTTTTCCGCGGCACGGCTTGTAAGGCCGCCTTAGGGCCGCTTTCAGCGCAGAGGCCACCCCCGGCGGTAGACTGCGTTCATGTTTCCTGTGTCAAGAGTCTATTGGTATGTCTGGGGGCCGCCCGGCGCTGGGGCGCTACGGCCACCTGTCCCGCGGAAGGTGTACGCCACGTGAGTTCGCGCCTGAATGAACTGAGCGCCGAATTCGGAATGGTGGAGCGTGCTCTGGGCGACCCGGCGGCGCTGGCCGATGGCCGCGAGTACGCTCGCCTGACCAGACGCCACCGCGAGCTGCTGCCCCTGGTAACGCTGCTGCGTGAGCAGGGCAGCCTGCAAGCCGACCTTGCCGGAGCGCGTGAGCTGCTGGCCGACCCCGACATGCGCGAGATGGCCGCCGCCGAGGTCGGCAGTATCGAAGCCCGGCTGGCCGACCTCGCCGCCGAGATCGAGGTTTTGCTGCTGCCCACTGATCCCGACGATGGCAAGGGCGTGATTCTGGAACTGCGGGCCGGGGCAGGCGGGGCCGAGGCCGGGCTGTTCGTGACCGACCTGCTGCGGATGTACAGCCGCTACGC
>JAGLBK010000021.1 GCA_018260275.1 Deinococcus sp. | reverse complement strand
GCGGCAATGGCAAACCGAACCAGCATTCCGTGGTCGTCGATGATGGCATGCAACTTGTATCCGTAGAATCGGCCTTTGACGCTATAACCACCATGTCCTCCCCTCCCACTGGCAGCTTCACTCATCGCACGAGGCCGTGCAAAGCGTGTCCCTGCACAGTAAACCAGCGGTTTACTGTCGATGACATAGACCGTTTCGTTGTCGAAGTGCGGCAAGCGCAGTGCCAGATCGGCGTAGATGGTCTCAAAGTTCAGCTGAATCCGCAGATACCGCGTTCTATCCGGTAGACGCGGGAAAAGAGACCGATAGGTGGTCTGTACCTGGCGGTACCACTTTTCCTGAGATGCCTCACCCAACCACTCTCCAACAAGAGCAATCGCCATCAGTTCTGCATAGGTCGCCTTCTGATGTGGTTCGTTCGGGAGCGTGAAGAGGCCGCTGAGTACAGCGGCCTTCAGGTAATCGTCGATGTAGACGTACGCGAGCAGGAAAAGGTCTTCCACGCTAGGCTGTTGAAGCGGAAGCAATTTGGTAGGCATACCTCAAGCTTCCGCTTTCTTGTGCCGTCAGGTATCCCCTAGCACTCGAGGTTGAGAACCATCTGGCCCAAGATTCGTTACCGCCAGCTCCCGGCTAAGCTTCTTGGCCTGAACACTGATGCGACATCAACTTAACTCGCTATCAAAATTACGCCATTTGGAGAACCCCACCCCAAACGGCTCCATCATTCCAGCTGCTCGTCTTAAATCACTCGCTCCGCTCGGCATAAAAAGCCACAAACAACGTGATCTTTTTATGCAAACTGTTCTAGTGCATGGAGAATCAGGCAAGGAAAATGGACTATCAGGCATGTATCCCTCAGGTAAGCATCTTAAGGTATTGGTCGAGTAAATAGCGTTTCTGTCGGGAAAAAGGAAATCACAAACTAGCTAAGGCCGGACCACCCCTTTCTTTTCCCCGCAACCAACCTGGAGGATTGCCCATGTTACACGAAGACGGATATACCTTTGCCCTCAGCGATAAAGTCCAGCGCGAGGCGGTGCGTTATACCAACCGCTACGGCATCAAACTGGCGGGCGACCTGTACACGCCCAAAAATCTGGACAGGGCTGGCAAGCACGCCGCCATCGTCATCGGGCCGCCACACGGGGGCGTCAAGGAGCAAGGCCCCGGCGTCTACGCCAACGAACTGGCCCAGCGCGGCTTTGTGGTGCTGACCTTCGACCCCTCCTACAACGGCGAGTCGGGCGGCGAACCGCGCCATGTCACCTCGCCCGAACTCTTTGCCGAGGACTTCAGCGCGGGCGTGGACTACCTGGGGACGCTACCTTACGTCGACCGCCAGAAGATTGGAATTATCGGCATCTGCGGCAGCGGCGGCTTTGCACTCAGTCAGGCCAGCATCGACCCGCGCATCAAAGCCGTGGCGACCAGCGCCATGTACGACATCAGCGGTGTGAGCCGGGACGGCTGGGAATACCAGGGCACGCCCGAAGCACGCCGCCAGCAGCTCAGCGAACTGGCCGAGCAGCGCTGGAAAGATGTAGACAGTGGCACGCCCGCCCTGCAACCGCCCTTCCCCGAGCAGATGCCAGAGAGCGCCCCGAATCCCATCGTCCACGAGTTTTTCGAGTATTACGTCAAGAGCAACGGGCGCGGCTGGCATCCCCGTTCCATCGGGGCTTTCACGCAGACCAGTTCGGCGGCCCACATCAACTTCGGGCTGCTGAAGAATCTGGCCGACCTCGCCCCGCGTCAGGTGCTGCTGATAACGGGCGACGTGGCACACTCGCGCTGGTTCAGCGAGAAGGTGCATGAGCAACTGCCGGACAACAGTGAACTGGTAGTCATCCCCGGTGCGCGGCACATCGACCTGTACGATGATACCCAGAAGATTCCCTTTGACAGGCTGGAGCAGTTTTTCACAGAGAACCTGAAGTAGCGATATGACCCAGACCCAGCCTTCCACCGCCCCCGCCGAACCCCTCTGGCTGCCCATCTTCTCGATGGCCTTCGTGATCTTCAACCTGATTACCTCGGAGTTTTTGCCGGTCAGCCTGCTCACCCCCATCGCACACGACCTGGGCGTGTCGGAGGGCACGGCGGGGCAGATGATTTCGGCCACTTCCATCGCCGCCGTCGTGACCAGTCTGCTGACCGCCTCGGTGACGCGCCGGCTAAACCGCAAGACCGTACTGCTGGGCGCTCAGCTTTCGGGAGTACTGCTGGCGATTGGTGTGGCCGGGGTCATCGGCACAGCGCTTTCCAGCCGCCTGCTGACCTGGAACCTGCGCCGCACGCACATTCTGGTGCCGCTGGTAACGGGCCTGCTAACCCTGCTGCTGCTGGCGGTGGGCCAGTCGCCGCTGTGGGCCACGCTGGTGCTGGTCGTCTGGGGCATGGTGGAAAGCGTGCTCCCCGTCGCCTGGAACAACTGGCTGGCGATTGCCGTGCCGGATGAGCTGGAAAGTGCGGGCGGCCTGCAGGTGGCGGCCATCCAGTTCGGCATGACACTGGGCGCGGCGCTCGGCGGCCTGATTTTTGACCGTGGCGGCCCCCATAACCTGCTGATCGGTAGCAGTGCGGCGCTGATGCTGGGCGCGGTGCTCATCTGGCGCGGGCTGAATCACCGCCCCACAACCCCGGTATAACAGGAGATGACGATGCACCGAATGGCCAGAATCGCCTTGACCTTGGGCCTGCTGGCCGTCCCCGGCACGGTACAGGCCGCTGCCACCGGAAGGATCATGCAACTTCAAGTCGGAAAACAGACCTTCAACGTCACGCTGGACAGCGGCGCGGCGGCGCAGGGATTGCGGGCGATGCTGCCCCTGACCCTGAACATGACCGAGCTGAACGGCAACGAGAAATACGCCGACCTGCCCAGAGCACTGCCCGTGAGAGCCAGCAATCCCGGCACCATTCACGCGGGCGACGTGCTGCTGTACGGCTCCAAAACGGTGGTGGTGTTCTACGAAACTTTCAGCACCAGCTACAGCTACACGCACCTGGGCCGGATAGAAAATACCGCCGGACTCGCGCAGGCGCTGGGAAAAGGCAACGTGACGGTCACCCTCAAGGCACGCTAGAACCTTAGTCATTGCAGAGGATCAGGTCAATTCTATAGAGAAACAGGCAAGGAAAGGCCAGCCCACAGAACTAGGCTAAAGTGGTCGCCAGACGCCAGTTTTCAGGCTGGTCGGGGACGATGCAACCTCTTCAAGGAGAAGAAAAGATGCGAGCAACCGTAATGTATGCAGCAGGAGACGTACGGGTCGTCAATGTGCCAGACGTAACGCTGGTCGAGCCGACGGACGCCATCGTGCGGGTGACGCAGGCCTGTATCTGCGGCAGCGACCTGTGGCCCTACCGCGATATGGCCCAGAACGAGCAGGGGCAGAACATGGGCCACGAGGCCATCGGCGTGGTGGAAGCCGTGGGCAGCGAGGTTCGCAAAATCAAGGTCGGGGACACCGTCATCATGCCCTTCGCCTATTCGGACGGCACCTGTGACCTGTGCCACGACGGGATTCAGACCGCCTGCATCCACGGCGGATTTTTTGGCAATGCCCCTGGAATGGGCGCACAGGCCGAGGCGCTGCGGATTCCCTTCGCCGACGGCACGCTCTACCCGCTGCCCACCCAGGCCGACGGCGCACTGATGGCCTCGCTGCTCACGCTGTCGGATGTGATGGGGACGGGACATCACGCCGCCCGAATTGCTCAGGTGGCTCCCGGCAAAGCGGTGGCGGTCATCGGAGACGGCGCGGTGGGCCTGTGCGGCGTGATTGCCGCCAAGCGCATGGGCGCGGAGCAGATCATCATCATGGGCCGTCACCCTGACCGCCTGCGTCTGGCACAGGAATTTGGGGCCACCCACGTCGTCACCGAGCGCGGCGAGGAGGCCACCCAGAAAGTGCGTGAGCTGACGCGCGGGCTGGGCGCACACAGCGTGCTGGAATGCGTGGGCACCGAGCAGTCGGCCCAGTCGGCGGTGGACATCGCGCGTGCTGGCGGGGCGATTGGACGGGTCGGTGTGCCGCACTACGCCAGCGTGCCTGCCGTCCAGACCTTCTTCAAGAACGTCACGGTGGGCGGCGGCCCCGCGCCCGTGCGGGCCTACATCGACGAGCTGTTGCCCGACGTGCTGGAAGGCCGCATTCAGCCGGGCCGGGTTTTTGACCGCACCATCGGACTGGAAGAAACCCCGCGGGGCTATCAGGCGATGGACAGCCGCGAGGCCATCAAAGTGCTGATTCAACTCTGAACGGAGGGCAAGATGAGCCACTGGAATCCAGCAGAATTGCAACAGATTGCCGCGACTGACGGCCTGCACATCTCCCCTTTTCGCGCCGATGGGCAGACTTACGGCACGCCCACCTGGATCTGGTCAGTCGTGGTGGGCGGCGACCTGTATGTCCGCGCCTACAATGGCCAGCAGTCACGCTGGTACGCCTCGGCGATGGCGCAAAAAGCCGGGCGCATTACTGCCGCCGGGTTAACGAAAGAGGTCACGTTTGAGCCGGTAGACGGGGATATTCAGCAGCAGATTGACGCCGCCCACCGCGCCAAATATGCAGGCAGTCCTTACCTTGCCCCCATGATCGGCGAGCGGGCCAGGGCGGCGACGGTGCGGGTCAGTCCACGGGAGCAGCAATGACAGAATACCGAATCGTCGTTCGTGACTTCGGCGGGCCAGAGCAACTCCTGACCGAAGAAATCACCGAATCGCTGCGGCCTGTTTCCAGTCAGGCCCTGATTGAAGTGGAAGCCGCTGGCATCAACTATCTGGACGTGTACCAGCACGAGAGCAAGGGGCCGCATAAGCCTCCGCTGCCGTTTTATCCCGGTCTGGAAGGGGTCGGGCGGATTCGGGAGCTTGGCCCGGACAGCCCATCCACCTTGCAGGTCGGGCAGCGCGTGGCCTGGATTAACGTCCCCGGCTCCTATGCCACTGCCCTAGCAGCCCCAGTGGACAAACTTATCCCCGTACCCGATGACCTGAGCGTCCCGCAGGCGCTGCTGTTTCAGGCTCTCACCGCGCAGTATCTGGTGACGGAATACCGCGACATTCAGCCCGGTGACTGGGTACTGGTTCACGCGGCGGCGGGTGGCGTGGGTAGCCTGCTGGTGCAGTGGTTCGGGCACCTGGGGGCGCGGGTCATCGGCACTACATCCAGCGACGCCAAAGCCCAGAGCATCCGGGCCGCTGGAGCTGACGCGGTGGTCAATTACGGCCACGATTACACCTTCGTAGACGAGGTGCAGCGCCTCACGGGCGGTCAGGGCGTTCAACTGGCGATTGACGGCATCGGCGCGGCGACACTGGAAAAGACCCTGCAATGTCTGGCGCGGGGCGGCACCGCTGTATCCATTGGCAGCGCGTCCGGCCCGGCTCCGGCCATTCAGCCCGGCGTGCTGACCAACCGCGCCCTGCGGCTGGCGGGCGGGTCGGTTTTTACGTACACCGCCGACCCCGCCGAGCTTCAGCAGCGGGCCGCCGCAGTTATCGAGGGTCTACAGAAAGGCTGGCTGAAGGTTGAGCAGAGCACTGCTTTCCCGCTTGAACAGGCCGCCGACGCTCATCGCGCTCTGGAAAGCCGGGGGACGCGCGGCAAACTCTATCTGACTACACAGGAATAAAGGAGAAGCACATGGACATCTACAAAGCAGGTTCACGCGCCTCGAATAAAGGCCCCGCAGACTGGTTTACCGGCACCGTTCGCATCGACCCGCTGTTTACGGCCCCCGACCCCGCCCGCGCTGCCGGAGCCGCCGTCACCTTTGAACCGGGCGCACGCACTGCCTGGCATACCCATCCGCTGGGCCAGACCCTGATTGTGCTGTCGGGCGCGGGTCGCGTACAGCGTGAAGGCGGCCCTATCGAGGACATCAAACCTGGCGACGTGGTGTGGTTTCCGCCCGGCGAGAAACACTGGCACGGCGCAGCGCCCGAAACGGCCATGACCCACATCGCCATTCAGGAATCCCAGGATGGCAAAAACGTGGACTGGCTGGAACACGTCACCGACGAGCAATACCAGGGGTGACGGAGGCGGCAGGCCCTGAACGGCTCGGGCAGCTGGGGGAAATGATTGCCCGCTTTGCCCCCTACGACGGTGAATTTGCGCTGCGGGTGCCGGGAGTACGGGTGGCGCGGGCCACGCGCTGCCACACCACGCTGGTGCATAGCGTGCAGCAACCCGCGCTGTGTCTGGTGGCGCAGGGCGTCAAGAGCGTGTATGTCGGCACCGAGAGCTACGAGTACAGCCCCGAGCGGATGCTGGTCTACGCGGTCAACCTGCCCATCGCCTTTCAGGTCACGCGGGCCAGCGCCGAGCAGCCCTTTTTGACCCTGCGGCTGGATTTAGACCCCGCGCGGCTGGCCGAGCTGACGCTCAGGCTCTACCCGCACGGCCTGCCGAAAGTCCCGGACGAACTGGGCGTCAAAGTCGCTCCCGCCGACGCTGCCATTCTCAGCGCCGCTGTCCGGCTGCTGGAGGTCATGGCCGACGAACGCGAGGCCCGCTGGATTGGCCCGCTGATCGTGGACGAAATCCTGACGCGGCTGCTGCTCGGCCCGGCTGGCCCGATGGTCGCTCAACTGGGACAGGTCAATTCCAGCACCGGGCGGATGGCGCGAGCGCCTCGATGTTCAGCACCATTACGACGAGCCGCTGAACATCGAGGCGCTCGCCCGGCAACTTCACCTGGGCGTCTCCACCTTTCATGCCCACTTCAAGGCCGTCACGGGCCTCAGTCCCTTGCAGTTTCAAAAGAGCCTGCGCCTTCAGGAAGCCCGACGCCTGCTGATGAGCACCGCCCTGGACACCTCGGCGGTGGGCCGTCAGGTCGGCTACGCCAGCGCTTCGCAGTTCAGCCGCGAGTACACCCGCTTCTTCGGGAGTACGCCGAGCCGCGACATGGCAGAATTCCGCACAGCTCAGGGCGGAGCAACCACATAGGAGGAAAAGAGATGCAAAAACGCACACTGGGTCACGCTGGACTGGAAGTTTCCGCACTGGGTTTCGGGTGCATGGGTATGAACTTCGGGCGTGACGTACCCCTGCCAAAAGCCGAAGCCATCGCCCTGATTCGGCAGGCGGTGGAGCGCGGCATCACTTTTTTCGATACGGCTGAGGTTTACGGCCCCTACACCAACGAAGAAGTGGTGGGCGAGGCGCTCGAACCCTTCAAGGGGCAGGTGGTCATCGGCACCAAATTTGCCTACGAATATGACGAAAAGGGGCAGATTATCCGGCTCAACAGCCGCCCCGAGCAGATTCGCCGGGCCGTGGAAGGCTCCCTGCGGCGTTTACGAGTAGAGACCATTGACCTGCTTTATCAGCACCGCGTCGACCCGGCAGTGCCGATTGAGGACGTTGCAGGCACCGTTAAACAACTCATCCAGGAGGGCAAGGTCAAGCACTTTGGCCTCTCGGAGGCCGGGACGCAGACCATCCGCCGTGCCCACGCCGTGCAGCCGGTCACGGCGCTGCAAAGTGAATACTCGCTGTGGCACCGTAGCCCAGAGCGCGAAATCATTCCCACACTGGAGGAACTGGGCATCGGCTTTGTCCCGTTCAGCCCCTTGGGGAAGGGTTTTCTGACGGGTCAGGTGGACGAAAAAACGGCTTTCGACAAGGCCGATATTCGCAGCCGTACCCCCCGCTTCACCGAGGAAAACCGCCGTGCCAATCGGGTGCTGGTCGACCAGTTGAGCGAAATTGCCGGGCGCAAGGGAGTCACCAGCGGACAACTCGCCCTGGCCTGGCTGCTGACTCAGAAGCCCTGGATAGTGCCTATCCCCGGAACCCGTCGCCAGGAAAGAATGCTGGAGAACGCCGCTGCTGCCGACTTTCAACTGAGTCCGGATGACCTTGCCGCCATCGAAGCAGTGACTTCCCAGACCGAGATTCAGGGCGCACGCTATCCCGAAGACCAGGAGCGTTTGACCGGAATCTGAACCTGACGCCAGCAGATTTGAATCGAAAGCCAGGAGGCTAACCACATGGACAGAATCACCCGCATGCAAGGCAAATACCGCCAACTGTTTGGCGAACCCAACCCCAGCGCCCCGCAGACCGACCCGGAATTCATGGCAATTTTGCAGCGCCTGATTTTCGGGGAGGTGTTCTTTACCGGCGACCTCAGCGACCAGGAGCGCGAGCTGATAACTGTGGTGGTGCTGGCCGTTAATCAGACGCTGCCGCAGCTTAAGGCGCATACCGCCGCCGCGCTGAATGTCGGGGTGACCCCGCTGGAAATCCGCGAGGCCGTATACCAGTGTGCCGCCTTCATCGGCTTTCCCAAAACGCTCAACGCGGTGGCGGTCATCAACGAGGTGTTTAAAGAACGCGGTATAGAGTTGCCGCTGGCCGAGCAGGGCACCACCACCGAACAGGACCGCTTCGAGAAGGGTCAGGCCATTCAGGCGCCCATCTACGGCGACGAAATCCGTGAGGGACTCAAGGGGCTACCGGAGGCTCTCCGGAACGCCATGCCTGACTTCCTGACGGCCTTCGGCTTCGGCGATTTCTACACCCGGGGCAGTCTGGACACCGCGCAGCGTGAACTGCTGGTGCTGTGCATTCTGGCGGCGCTGGGTGGTGTGGACGCGCAAATTGGCGCACATGCTCAGGGCAATCTGAAGGCAGGAAATAGCCTAGAGAAGCAGCTGACGGCGCTGATTCATAGCTTTCCGTACATCGGCTTTCCGCGCGCCCTGAACGCCATTCGCAAGGTGCAAGAGGCTGGCGAGCAGGAAACCGTAAATAGACCTGAATGACTGATCCCAACTAATGACTTTGCTGCCAAAGACAAAATTGGCCCGTTATAGAAGGACACTGACGGGCGGTGTTCTGGTCTGTGGTGGAGACCCGGATATAGCCTATACGCTGCCCTCTGGTCATAAATCCAGGTGCAGTCGGAGAGCGGCATTCAGTTGAGTGAGCAGATTGGTGGGGAGTTGCCCAGTAGGATTCTGACTCAGCCGTTCAATACTGATGGAGCGTACCTGCTCAGCCTGGGCCTTACTGTCCTGTGGCAAACCTGTGGCAATGGCTGGGAGCAACACCTGGAATTCGTAGACCCGGCTGGTGTTGCTGCTCAGGGGAACGATAGTCACCACACCTTCTCCTAAATCTTGCACCGTCCGGTTCATGCTGTTGTTACTGACAATGACGACTGGGCGCAATTTATTGGCTTCACCAGAGCGAGCGGGGTCGAGATCAGCGTAATAAACCTCTCCACGCTTCACTCCTGTTCACCGACGAGCCCATCGCCCGCGACAGCTTCCCAGGCACCAGCGTCCTCCTTCCACTCCTGCATCGCAGCCGCGTACTGACTTTCCAGCTCCCGCTCCCGCAAGAGCCGCAGTGCCTCGCTGATGACCTCAGACTTGGCCTTGATCTGGTATTTCTGCTGATAACCCTCAAGGAAGGTCAACAACTGCTGGTCAATACTCACACTTAATTTCGCAATAGTCATACTACTAAAAGTAGGACGGATTGAAGGCTATTGGGTGAGAAGTACATCATGCCTGTCGGTTTAGACTCTGAGCTTGCCCCGACACTCGTCGGAATATGACAAAAAGGACTCTAAACCGACACTTGGATGCCAATTAGAGGCCATCTGAAGCCCATTCCAAGGCATAGAGCCAACACTCCTGACGGCCTGACAAACTTTATGAGAACAGATTCCCGATGGGGGATCATTGTTGCTTGTGACGACACCAATGCCAATCGGGGATCTTCCCCAACTTTACGCTGCTCTGCGTCCTTTTCTGAATGATATGCCCTGGAATGATCGGCGCCTGTCCCTCTTGCCGACTTTCCCAGAACTAATCCGGAGCGCCAGAAAAGTGTTCAACTGGCTTGAGTGATCTGATCTTTTCGACTCAGCGTCAGATATATCGTCAGAAGAAGGATGAGGATCAAAAAGATAAAACTGGTGTTGGTGCTTCCCAGCCCCAGTCCCCCGTCACTCCGGCCTTGTGAGAGCCAGTCGCCAACCGTGGCCCCCAGAGGCCGGGTCAGAATGTAGGCTAGCCAGAACGACACCACCGGGCTGATTCTGAACAGCCGCTGCGCCGCGAAGACCAGCACCATGAGGCCAGCGAAGATGCCCAGCGACGGAAGGTAACCGAGCGAAAGTTTCTCGGCCATCAGATCCCCTGCAGCCGTCCCCAGCGCAAAAGTGAACAGGATGGTCAGCCAGTAGAACGCCTCGCGTCTGGGAGTAAAGATCGAGTGGATGGAGAGGGTATGCTCCCGGTGATACCAGGCCAGAAAAGTCAAGGCCAGGGCGACGCTAAAAATGCCGGTACTGACCCAGAGACTCACGCCGAAGTGGTCGGTGAGGTTGTCGGTAATGAGCGTACCAACCACGCTGATAAACACGATGGTCAGCCAGTAAACCCAGGGAACATAACGTCTCGTCCGGAATTGCAGGGCCAGCGCGGCGGCCAGCAGAACAGACATCACGAGGGTGGTTCCACTTAGCCCAAAGTGCAGAGCGCCGTTGAGGTAATCGGCGGCAGTCTCGCCGACGGTCGTGCAGAGCACCTTGATAATCCAGAAAAAAGCCGTGACTTCCGGCACCTTGCTCCAGCGGAGAGTCGGGGTCGGTGAAGGCATCGGAGCATGATGGGAAGGCGTCAGGGTCATATTAAATTCCTCTGCCGGCCACCATAGGCCACCCAAGTAAAGGCAAGGTATAGCGGAGAATTGCCCATTGCAGCTGGCTTCTTACTTCAAACCGGTCCTGATCTGTTCTACAAACGCCAGCTCTTATACTTGGATTTAACCTGGAGGTGGAATGGTGGTGGGATGCAGCCTGCACCTCTCCCCCACTCGCTGACCCCCCATTCGGTTCTCCGCCTCGTGCTCGGCCTGCTGTTGCCGGTTCTCATCATCGGTTTTATTGCCGAGGACGTGCTGGAACGTCGGCGGTTTCAGTTCGAGCAGCCACTCCTGCTGTGGGTTCACCACCACTCAGGCCCGGCCCTGACCCAGCTGGCCGTAACGCTCAACACTGTGGGTGGGCCTGGGGTCATGGGTCTGTTGATCCTGGTGATCGTCGCAGCTCTATGGATGGCCCGGCAGCATACCCAGGCGCTCTTTGCCGCGCTGAGCCTGGGCGGAGCGGGGGCCCTGGGCCTGCTGCTGAAGTTCATCTTTCACCGGGCCCGTCCAGAGCTGTGGCCCCGGGTCATTCAGGAGCACGGCGCTTCCTTTCCCAGCGGGCACTCGACCATGGCTGGCGCGCTGTCCACCTTCGTGGTGCTCATGCTCTGGCATACCCGCTGGCGCGGGCTGGCGCTGGTCGTGGGGCTGCTTTATGCTTTTGCTATGGGGTATTCGCGGCTGGTGCTGGGGGTGCATTACCCGACCGACGTGCTCGCGGGGTGGCTCACCGGAATGGCCGTATCTCTGGGGGCCTATCAACTCCTGTGGGGACCGCTGCGCCGGGCACGGCAGCCCGCTTCCAAACCCAGGGCCGAAGTGAGAACAGATGCGCCTGCTGATCGTTGAGGACGACCCGGACATCGCCGAACTGCTCCAGGACGGCCTCAGCGAAGAAGGCTACGAGTGTGACGTGGCGAGCAGCGCAGCCCAGGCCCGGGAACTGGCCCGGCTCTTTCCGTACAGCGCGCTGATTCTGGATGTCATGCTGCCCGAAGGCAACGACGCGGGCTACGAACTGGGAACCACCCTGCGGCACTCGGGACTGCTGACACCGATTCTGTATCTGACGGCCCGCGCGGGCGTCGACGACCGGGTCGCCGGGCTGGACGCGGGCGGAGACGACTACCTGACCAAACCGTTTGCCTTCAGAGAACTGCGCGCGCGCCTGCGAGCATTGTTCCGCCGGGCGAGCGGCAACGGACACAATCTGCTGGAGCTCCCCTTCGGGGGCGTACTCGATCTGGCGGGCCGTGAATTTCGGCTGCGCGGTCAGCGCACCGATCTGACCCGCCGCGAGTTTGCCCTTCTGGAACTCCTGGCACTGAATACGGACCGGGCTTTTTCCCGCGAGGAACTGATCGACCGCCTCTGGCGCGGCCAGGAAACGGTGGAACCCAAGGTCATTGATGTGTATGTCAGCACTATCCGCCGCAAGACCGACGAGCGCCTGATCGAGACCCTGCGGGGAACCGGTTACCGTCTGGGCCGCGCAGAGTGACCCTGCGCCTGCGGCTCACGCTGGGTTACCTGCTGGTCTTCGTGACGACCCTGTGCCTGGGCAGCAGCCTGATCTATTACGCCACTGCCCGCACCTTACAGCACAATCTGGACGACTCGCTCCAGGAAACGGCCACTATCGTGCGGGCAAGTATCGACTGGCAGCGCGGCCGCGTCTCGCTTGAACCCAAACTGCGGGCTGGGCCGGACATCCAGGTGCAACTCCTGGGCGCACAGGGTCAGGTGCTCGACCAGATTGGGCAGGTCACCGCTCCGGCCATAAGCCTCCCGCTGCAAACCGGCACACAGTCGTGGGGCCAGCTGCGGAGCCTGACCCAGACCGTGCCCGGGCCGCAGCCGGTCTATCTGCGCGTGTTCAGATCGACCGAGAGCCTCAGCGAGTTTCTGGAAACGCTGTTCCGCATGCTGCTGCTCGGTGGTATGGCCATGACGGCGCTGGCTGGCGGCACCGGGTACTGGCTGGCCACCCGCGCCCTGAAACCACTGGGAGAAGTGGCCCGGACAGCCCAGACGATCGCCGAGAAAGGCGATTACACCCAGCGCGTGCTCCAGTCGCCGGGACAGGACGAGCTGGCGCAGCTGACCGCCACCGTCAACTCCATGCTTGACCGCCTATCCGGCACCATCGAGCACGAAAAACAGTTCGCCCGGATCGCCTCCCACGAACTGCGAACGCCGCTGACCACACTCAAAGGTCGTCTGGACCTCACGCTGGAGCGGGAGCGCAGCGCGGCGGACTACGTGCGGGCCTTGCAGGGAATGCGTGAGCGGGTCGAAACCCTGAGCTCCATGTCCGAGAGTCTGCTGGCGCTCGCGCACACCGACGGGCCGGTGCAGCTGGAGCGGGTCGAACTGGCAGGCGCGGCTCTCAGGGCACATGAGGCCATCGAAGACCTTGCCCAGGCGCAGGGAAAACAGATTCACCTCGATCTGTCGGAAAGCTGGGTCTGGGCCGAATCCGAAGGGGTAGTGCGGGTCATCAGTAATCTGCTCGACAACGCGCTGAAGTACGGTCAGGGGCTACATGTGAGCCTCGGGGTTCAGGGCGGCGAGGTGACCGTGAAGAACGCGGGCACTGGCCCAGCCGAGGCACAATGGTCACAGCTGTTGCAGCCCTTTGCACGGGGCCGGGGCCTTCAGCATGTCATCGGCAGTGGCCTGGGTCTGGCGCTGGTCGATTCGTTATGTCGCCGCTGGCAGGCGGTGGTCTACCCGCAGTGGACTGGCGAGATCTTTCAGGTGACCGTGCGGTTTCCCGTACTGACATCGAATCCTCAGGATTGACAGCGCCGCGCAGAATTTATCCTGCATATCGCTACAGAAAGCCGCTCTGAGCGAACATCAGAGCGGCTTTCTGTGGCTGTAGGACTCAGCGGTGCAGGTCCAGCATCAGAATCGAGCGGTAGTTCGCCACGTCTGTGCCCTGGAAGGTGGCGGCGGGGCTGCCCATGCTGACGCCGGGCTTGATCAGGGGCTTGCCGGTGTGGTAGCCGCTGAAGAACAGGCGCAGGGTGCCGTCGCCGTTGAGGGTCACGTTGGGATCGTAGACGCGGCCAGAGTAGTAGGCGGCGGGCGTGGCGCTGGGGTACGAGTAGTCCACCTGCACCAGCGGGTTAGTCGAGCCGTTGACGACCGTCCACTTCACGGCGTCGGGCGAGGTGGCGTAACCGATGAAGTGGTAGGCGTCCGAGTCGCCGTCCGAGCAGTTGCCGCCGCTGAAGAACAGGCCGTAGCTGCCGTCGTTGTACTTCAGGATGGTGCCGCGCGGCCCGATAAAGCGGAAGCCGTTGCTGGCGGTGTCGTTGGGGTTGTTCAGGCCGGTCAGTGGTCCCTGGTCGGTGAAGTTCACACCGTCGGTGGTGCTGGCCATGCGCATCTCGGTCAGGTCGTAGTTGGCGGTCTTGGTGGTCAGGGGATTGCTCTGGTCGTCGGTACACACCGCCGTTTCACCTGCCGGGAGCGCCGTTTTGCTGCCCTTGAGCTTCTTGAGGTAAATCACCTTGAGGGGGTCACCAGCGGTCAGGTTAGTGCCGGGCACCGCGCCCAGGATGCCGTCGGGGTTCTGAAGGCCGCTGGTCTGGCTGATACCGGTCGGCAGCGGAGCCGCGTCAGTGACAGGTTCGTTGTCCTTGAGTGCCCCGAAGCCGCTGGCGAGGTCGTGAATCAGCAGGCCGCCGCTGTCCACCATCGCCGACACGCGGTCAAGGGTGTACAGAAGTTTCTTGGTGCCGCTGGCGGTGTTGATGGTCAGCACGGTGGGGTGGCCCTGGCCGTTGTCGGTCACGGCAGGGTCAGGCTTGGCCGCCGTGGCGCAGGAACCGGCGTTCAGGCGCAGCTTGGTGCCGTCGGTCGTCCAGGTCAGGCCGCCGTCGGTGGTGGTGGCGTGAATGACGGCCTCGTCCTGGTCCTTGACGCGGTAGTCGAAGTAACCGTCCAGGTTGTTGCCCGTGCCGGTAATGAACGGGAAGTAATACGGCTGCATCAGCGTCTTGGAGGTGTTCTGGGCCAGCGCCCCGTTCACGCAGTAGCCCTGATAGGGATTGGCGAGGGTCGCGCCGCCGCTCTGGAGGGTCCAGGGACCGTTGGTGACGCTGGCAATCTTGATGGTGCTGGCGGCGTTGGGCGTCCAGTTGCCACTCGCCAGGCCGGAGCTTCCGGCGGGAATGGTCGTGGTGGTATTGCACGAGCCGAGCAGCAGGGCGGCAGGCAGGATGGTGGTCAGCAGGGACAGTTTCTTCATGGGGAACTCCTTGGAATTGAGAGGGGGATTCGGAATTTACTTGCGCGGCAGCGGCTGGGTGTGCTCGATGCCGACCGCCTGCAACTTGCTGGGGTCGAGGCCCAGCAGCGTCAGGATGGTGGGGGCCACCTGGGTCGTCGTGACGGGGGTGGTCACCTTGCCCGCGCCGACGCCCGCGCCGCTGACCAGCAGGGCCACGTGGGTATCGTCCTCGCTGAAGCCGCCGTGTTCGGCCACCTTGGTGGCGCTGGGCTTGGTGTAGATCACGCCGACTTCGGGCACGATGACCAGGTCGGGCACGCGGCTGTCGCTGGCCGGGTCGCCGAACTGCGCTTTAACGGCCTCTCCGCTGAGGATGTGGTTGATAGCGAGTTCCTGGCGCTTGCCCAGCAGGGCTTTGGCTACCGCGTCGGCCTGCTGACCGTCCTTCATCCACAGCAGCCCGATGGTGTCCAGCGTGAGCTGCTGGATCTGGCCGGGGGCGGCGGCGTCGATGGCGGCCTGGAGCGCCTTGCTGTCCAACACGCGGCGCAGGGCGGGGTCAACCGGTGACTGGCCGTGCTTGGCGGTGATGATGGTCACGGTGCTGTTTGCCAGTCCTTTGGCCTTCAACGCGTCCTGCATCTGACCCACCGACTGGTTCACGAAGTCCAGCGCGGCAGCCACGTCGGCGGTGGGCGTACCCCAGGCATCCTTGTACCCCGCCGTCTTCTGCGCCACGCTGAGGGCCTGAAAGTTCATGCCGAAGATAGCCGGAACCTGCGCGGGTTTGCTGCCACTGGTCTTGCCCGCGATCTGGTTCAGGATGGCCTTGACCTTGAGGGCGTCATAGGCGGCAGTCTTTTTCTCGTTGTCGGTGATGCCGCCCGCCGAGTTGATTTCGGGGGTGTACAGGTCATCTATCCCCTTGCCGTCGGGGCCGCGCAGCAGGTCGTAGGCGAGGTGCTTGTCCGACCAGGCGGTGTACAGGCCCGCACCCTTGGCGACGTTGAAGATGTTGTTCACGCGCACGAAGCTGTGCGGCATCACCGGCTGGCAGTTGTTGGCCGGGTCGCGGGGCAGCTTGGCGGGGTCTATATGGCCGCCGCCGTCCAGCGCGTCAGTATTGGCGTCTACGCTCTCGTCAAAGACCACTTCGGTGCCGGGCGTTTTGCAGTCGCTGCCAGGCGCGGCCAGCTGGCGGTCATAGCTGTCGTCGTAATACACGCCGGTACTTTTGGGCGTGCCACCCGTGACCAGCGCCAGCATTCCGGGAAACGAATCGGAAGGTGAGGTCGTGTGCGCCGACAGGTAGGACGTACCCTGCCCGCTCAGCTTCGCCAGTGCCGAGCCGGGATGTTCGGCCACATAGCGGCTGAGGTCCTGGGCGTGAAGACCGTCCACACTGATGAGCAGCACATGTTTAGGTTGAGTCTGACTGGCCTGTTGGGCCTGGGCCATACCGCAGAGTAATGCAAGATTAAAAGAAACGAACCACTTTTTATTTGTTCTCACGAAGGAAAATTAGGCTGTGATTGTCAGTTCATAGTCAGCATTATCGAATTGTTTTTGAGTGTCGTTTCTAAAGTAAATCTGTATTTTGAGTATTAAAAGTAAGCCTTAGATGAAACGGTAGAATACTCTGGATGCTCAAGCTGCGAAGTCATGGAATAACGGGGCGCTGCTGAAGGACATGAGTCCTTAGAACCGCCCGTTTTCAATGGCTTGTTTGTACTCCTCCATTTCTCACCGCCGCGCCCTAGCTGCCCGCTCCCGCAACGCTGGTACAGCGGCAGGAGATGCACCAAATGGCGCAAGCAGGGCCAGCGGCAGACGCTCACGCCTTCCCACGTGATGCCTTCCCGAATACCTGGCTCCGCTGAGGGCATGGCTTTTCCTGGGAGGTTAGCTCAATGGTCAGAGTCACGGCCTTATAAGCGGACAGTTACGGCTTCGAGACCTATACTTCCGACTGCCACTGCGCTTTTTCGCTCACATCTTCTTCAAAAACTCGGTCTTGAGCACCAGCGTAGAGCGGCCGTCTTTGACCTCAATGCTTCCTTCGGCGTACTCGTCCACGCGGATATTTTTGAAGACCTGACCACGCTTCAGGGTGGTGGAAGTGCCGCCCACCTTGAGGTCTTTGATGACAGTTACGGTGTCGCCACTCTGGAGTTCCTTGCCATTGCTATCCTGGGGCATAGAGGCATTGTGTCACGGCTGTGAACACTTCAGCACCACCACCCGCCCATCCACATTCGGTACCTGCCCCTTACCCGGCAACTCGGCCAGCGGATCGTTCCAGTGATCATGTCCGCAAAGGCTGAGGATGCCCATGCCGTTCAACAACAGAAGCATCAGCAGAATGTAGTGGGCATGGCCAAGCGTCTGCTCAAGCTGGCGGGTAAGTCAGGCCACTCACGGCCAGCATGGTGGCGCGGATGTCCCACGATGCCACTGACACCTGCCACACGCAGACTCCCAGACCCGGCAGCGTTGCCGTCCAGCAGGACGCTACCAGCCGGGACATTCTCCAGATGATCATGGTTACCCAGCACGCCCGCGACCCAGGCAAGGGCGTCCGCGAAGGCTTATCACGCTGTCTCCACGTCTCCTGTAACTCCGCGTTTATCGGCTTCTGGCGCGGCGTAGTAGTTACCAGATAGCAGAACCCCCACGCGCTCTGGCAGAGCAAAGGTCACGCCGCGTGGTGTTCGGCGGATTTGACGGCGACCATCTCCCCAGCAGCGGTTTTACGCCTGCCGTCAGCCCCAGCCCTTGCAGGTCACTGGTAATGAGCAGGGTATCCACACCGTCAGGAAGGCGGTCTATCGTCCCTCGCAGCCACGACAGATGTTCGTGCACGGTGCGGCCGTTCCGGCCCACGTTGAGGAAGGGAATGTAGTGAAAGGACTGCCGGGCAAGTGAGGTGATTCTCATGCCAAGGCCGCAGTGGAAAAATCACCGCTGTGAAACGTCAACTGATGTGCCTCGCCCACCTCCGGAAATTCCAGCAGACGTAACTGATCAGCGATGACGGCGCCGTTTACCTGTCGCTCCCGCCCACTGAGTCGCTTCCCTAACTGCCCCGGTGGTGTCCACAGCACTTGCAGGCTGGTCAGTGCACCGTAGTCGTGACCCAGTCCCAGGATCTGAGCGCGCTGGTTGCGGCGCAGCGTGGTGGCGTCCCAGACAGCGTGACGTTTGCGGCGCAGGGCCTCACGCAGCTGCTCGCGGGCTGCCTGCATCACCTGACCGTTCACGCTCTGGTCGCCCGCGTGTTTGCCAAGCTGGGCGCGGAGGGCGTCCAGGCTGATGATTTCAGCATCCCCATAAGACTCAGCCAGCGTACTTTTGCCGCTACCGGATGGTCCACACAGTATAGTCAAGCGTGGAAAACCGTTCCGGGCAGCATCCTGCACACGGGCCACTGCCTCATGCGGCGTGTGAATGACGCCCGCTTCCCAGTCCTGAATCCCGCGGCCCACCGCCAGGGCCAGCAGTTCCGGTGAGGCGTCGGGAAGATGTAGGCCAACCTCCGCTGCAATCTGGTTACGGAAGTCGGTGTAAGGGTCGGACACGTCCCAGACGCCTATTTCCCGCGCCAGCAATTCCAGATAATCGGCGGTATCCTCACCGCGTGTGGCGTCGTCACTCCTGACGATTCGGCCCCGTGCATCCGCCTTTGCCAGACGCACCAGCAGCGGGAGGGAAACGCGACGCGACAGCGCCCAGACCTCCCGCTCGGTTTCAAGGGCGCGGTGCAGGCTGTGGTGGTGGGCAATCAGATTGAGCACCGTCAGCACCAGCGCGGGCGTGAGGCCAGTATCCAGCAGGCGATAACTCAGGTAGTCGCGTCCCCGTCGAGCGTGCTGGCGCGAGCGCAGACGCAGCTCACCAGTCTGAGCGTCGGCTTCCTCGCGGGTGGTCAGGGCCTTGCCGATATCGTGCAGGGCAGCGGAGAGGAGCAGCGCGGCGCGGTCAAAGTCATCCAGGCCGCCAGTCAGCTCATGCGCCTGCTCCAGCACCAGCGCCGAATGCTCGGCCACGTTGCCCTCAGCGTGCCACTGGGCGTCCTGGGGCGTGTTCTCCAGTTCGCCCAGCAGCGGTAGAAAGGGGCGCAGTTCGGCAGACAGTTCCGCGAAAGTGACTGGTTCAGGACGAGTCAGGAGGGGAATCAGGGCTTCCGCAAAGTCGGTTCAATTTTGAACTCGGTGTAAATACTAATGGATGCCCCAGAGAAAAATCCCGATTTCATCAGGAACCAAGTTTCATTCAAGCGGCAGGATTTCTGTTTATCCCGTAATACTGGTTACCTGTTATTCGTTTTCGGGACTTTGCGGTTGCCCTGGGAGGGGAATAAGGGTGGACATGATGACCTCTGGAAAATGGCAATAATGGGTGATGCTTTCTGCCTTGCAGCCGCCATTTTTTAATGCTCTTGCGGATTCACGCCGCATCTTGATTGCTGGGATGGGCGGCGGCTTTGACATCTTTTGCGGGCTACCACTGTATTTTGCTTTGCGGGCCGAAGGGCGGGAAGTGACGCTGGCGAATCTATCGTTTACCACCTTTTCGCCGCTGCTGCCCACCCCGCTGGCTCCTGCACTGGTGGAAGTTACGCCGCATTCTCTGACGGGGGGTGAAGTCTATTTGCCCGAATACCATCTGGCCCGCTGGTTAGCAACTCAGGGCGAGCCTACCCGCGTTTACGCCTTTAAAAAAATGGGAGTCCGCCCTGTGTTGACGGCGTACCGCGCTCTGGTCAAGCACCTTCATCTAGACACCATCATTCTGGTAGATGGCGGCACCGATGCCCTGATGCGCGGCGATGAATCAGACCTGGGCACGCCACACGAGGACGCTATAAGTCTGGCGGCAGTGAATGAACTGGGCGGCTTGAAGCGCTTTATGGTCAGTCTGGGATTTGGGATAGACGCTTTTCACGGCGTAAGTCACTGGGACGTACTGAAAGCCACTGCCGAACTGGCAGACGCCGGGGCCTTTTTGGGTTCATTTAGCCTTACGCCTGAAATGCGCCCTGTCCAGCTTTATCAGGACGCTTGCGAGGCGGTTTTTGAGCAGATGCCACGCCATATCAGCATTGTGAATGCCTCCATTCTCAGCGCCATTCATGGACATTACGGTGACTACCACCTGACCGAGCGCACGCAGGGTTCAACCCTCTGGATAAATCCGCTGATGAGCCAGTCTTGGTGCTATGACCTCCCCGCCGTGGCGCAGCGCTTGCAGTATCGCGAGGCGCTGTTACAGACCCTGACCCTCTCGGACGTAGACCAGGTGATTATTGATAACGCGGAAAGTTGTTGTCGAATTGTAAACTCTGGACATGTCTGAGGTTTGGAAGCCACGACTCCTCACC
>JAGLBK010000219.1 GCA_018260275.1 Deinococcus sp. | reverse complement strand
GGTGGCGGCAGCGTTGCCGACGTGCCCGTAGCTGACCCAGGACTGGATGCTGAGGAGGTTGAGAGGTAGGGCCGGGGCCGGGAGATTACCTGACGTCATGCCCGACAGGATATTCCGTGGACAGACCCGCAGGCAGAGGAGTGGCTGAGTGGTAGCCCTCGCGCCCGCCCAGCAGCCGGTAGACGCCGTAGATCCAGGCCAGGCCCGCCAGTACCCCGGCCAGCACGTCAGTGGGGTAATGCACGCCCAGCACCAGCCGCGAGGAGCACATGGTCAGCGTGTATAGCACGCCGAACACCAGCATCGGCCAGCGCCAGGGAGTACGCCAGGCCAGCACGGTCAGCACGGTCATCAGAGCGGCGGCGAACATGCTGTGTCCGCTGGGAAACGAGGGACCGTTTTCGACGACCACGCGGGGCCACAGCTCGGGGCGGGCGCGGTGGAAAAACAACTTCATGAGGCCGTTGAGTACCACCGCGCCCCCCAGCCCAACCAGCGAGAACAGGGCGAGGTGACGCTGGCGCAGCAGCCACAGCACCACCGGAATCAGCACGAACACGCCGCCCATGACCACCGGCCCGCCGAGGTGGTGCAGAAACACGCTGAGGTGTAGCAGGGCCGGAGTGGTATGGGCATGCACCGTTTGCATCAGCGGCGTCTCGAAGGCGAAGCGCTGTTTTTCGAAGAGGTCCTCGGCGATCTCACCGACGATAAAAAGTGGAACCAGAACCAGCAGCAGCAGGCTGAGCAGATGAAGAGGATGGGGAGGACGCGGTGAAGACATATCAGAGTAGTATGCCGCGCCCCGCATCCGCCTGGCTTCATCAATTGGTATCAGTTGGTCTGGTGGCCTCGCAGCCCCGGCTCAGGCCCGAAAGCCGATCGGCCCGAATTCCTTCTCCCACAGGTCGGCCTTGCTGTGTACGCCTGCCAGGTCGAGGGGCGTGGTTCCGCTCAGGTGTAGCGTCCAGCCCGATTTGTGCTTTTCCAGCCCCTCGATGCGTACGTTGCCGGTATGGGCCCGGTCGAGGCCGTCGGCCACACGCAAAATGGCGGCCAGCCGCGACAGGAGGTGGCGTTCGGCGGGTGCCAGCGCCATGTAGTCGCCGTGGGCCGCTCTGGGCAGGCTGCGGCGGTGGTAACGGGCGGTCAGCGCGATCAGTTCGATGTCGCGCGGGCTGAATCCCCGCAGGCCCGAGTTCCGGATCAGGTAAGCGCTGTGCTTGTGGTGCCCGCTCTGCGAGACGATCTGCCCGCTTTCGTGCAGCGCGGCGGCGGCGGTCAGCAGGCTGCGGGCGTCGTCGGGAAAGGCTTCGCCGTGCTGGGTCAGGGCGTCCAGCAGTTGCCGCGAGAGTTCAGCGACCTGCTGGGCATGTGCCAGATTGACGCCGTAGCGCTCGGCGGTCGCCAGCACGCTGCGCTGCCGGGGGCTGAGGCCGCTGCTGAAGGACTCGAAGCGCGAGAGTTCCTCGGTCAGCATGCCCTCGCGCAGCGCCCCCTCGCTGACGGTCAGCCCCGAGGCTCCCAGCAGTTCCAGGGCGCTGCACAGCACGGTCAGCCCCGCGACGATGGTGTCGAGGCGCTTTTCGAGGCCGCGTATTCTGGGCCGCAGCGCCGGTTTAGTCCGCAAGACCCGTTGCAACAGCCCCTGAAGGTCAGCGAGGGTGAAGCGTACCCCGTTGATGCTCTGGGTACTCTCGCCGCGTGCAGCGGCAATGGCCTCGGCGGCGGCTTCGGCGGTGCCGCTGGACAGAAAGAAGCGGGTCTGTTCCTGCCCCCGCGCTGTTCCCCGGAACTGCGGCAGGTAGGGCGTGAGCTGCTGCTCGACCGCCGAGCGCAGCGCCTGGAGTTCGTGGCTGTGGCCCACCCCGCCCGGAACGTATTGCCGGGTCATGCGGATGCTGCCCAGCGGTAGGCTCAGCACGTCCCGCGCCTGCTGCTGGTCGCCGCGTACCAGTTCCAGGCTGCCGCCGCCCAGGTCGAGCAGTACGTTGTCCGGCCCCAGTTCTACACTGTGCGCGACCCCCAGGTAGGTCAGTTCGCCCTCGCGTTCGCCGCTGATGATCGCCGGATAGATGCCGGTGCGCTCCAGCATCCGCTGCGCGACCTCGGTGCCGTTGGGGGCCTCGCGCAGGGCGCTGGTCGCGTACACCCGCACGTCCCCGACGCCCGCCCCACGGGCCAGTTCGCGGAAATGAGTCAGTGCCGAGGCCAGCCGGTCCTCGCCCTCGGGGGTCAGGTTGCCCCCGTCGTCCAGGCAATCGCCCAGCCGGGTGCGGTCCTTGAGCGAGTCGAGCACGCGGTAACTGCCTTCCTGCGCCTCGGCGATCAGCAGATGACTCGAATTGGTTCCTACATCGGCGACGGCGACCCTCATGGCCTTCAGGGTAACGGTTCGGGGCAGGGCGGGGAGTCAGGCCCGGCTCATGGGCAACGTTTCGCCTTGTGCAGCGCAGCTTTCTCCCTTAGACCCTTAGACTTTTAGACCCTCAGACCGACCTCGCCGCGCCTTTTGCAGGGGGTCTATTCAGTGCCACGCCTCAGCGGGCAGCGCCTTTTGCAGCGCCTCGATCACCTTTTTACGGCTGATGTGGTAGCCGATAAAAATCAGTTCGTTGGGTGCGCCCGCCTGGGGCGTGGCCGGGGTCGTCTCGACCCGCGAGCGTACCGCCTGCACCGCGTACCGCCCGCCCGAATCGTCGCTGACGAAGCCCTTGACCCGCAGCACCGGGAACACCCGGGCCACGTTTTGCACGGTGCGTACCAGTTCAGACAGGTTCTGCGCCGCGTCGCTGGTCAGGCGGAAGGACTGCCAGCCCGGATCGTGCTCGTGAAAGTGCTGGTGGGTGCTCATGCTGTGCAGGTGGGCGTCGAGGTCGCCGTGCGAGTGCCCGTCGAGCGTGGTGTGGTCATGCAACGGCTGAGCCAGGTCGCCGGGTGCGCCGCTGACCGGGGCCTGATGCGTGACGCTGCGGCGGCTGCCGTGCAGGTTGAGGCCCAGCGTGAGCTGCGTATCGAGCACCGCGCCATATGCCAGTTCCAGGAACCGCACGCGGGGAGCGCGGTAACGCACGTCGGCCTCGGCTTGCAGCAGGTCGCCCTCGCCCAGGTCGTCGATCTTGTTGAGCACCGCCACGTCGGCATATTCCAGCTGGGCATCGAACACGCGGGCGGCGGCCTCGTCGCGCTCGGCCCCGAAGTCGCCCGCCAGCAGCAGCGGCGTATCGACCACGACCAGCGTGGCGTCGAGCAGAAAGTCATCGGCGAACTCGGGGCTTTCGAGTGTGACCATCACGGCAGTCGGCACGGCGAGGCCGCTCGTCTCGATCAGGACATGGTCGAAGGTGTGCCGCCGCGCCGCGAGCGCCCGCAGCGTGCGGGTAAAGTCGTCGCCCTCGCCGCCGTAGGCCAGCAGGCCGCCATGAACGTCGTGCAGTTCGACGCCCTGCTCGCGCACGTCGAGCAGCGGGCCGTCGATGCTAACCTCGCCGAATTCGTTGACGATCACCGCCAGCGTGCGGTCATGGGTCTGGTTCAGCAGGTTTTGCAGCAGCGTGGTTTTGCCGCTGCCCAGAAAACCGGTGACGATGGTGACGGGCGTTTTGAGGTGATGCTGGGTCATAGTCGGGTTCCTTTACTGGTTCCCCTGCGAAAGTCGCCGGGAGATCGGTCTAGAGCATTTGACAAAAAGAAGTTGCCTTGTGGCCCCCTCACCCCTTGCTCCGCAAGGCCCTCGCCCGCAAGGGGCGAGGGTCAAGAGCGCAAAACATTCTTATGTCCAATGCTCTAAGGGTCGAAGAGTCTGAGGGTCTAAGAGCAAAACTCTCGCTGAGGCAGGACAATCATCGTTTCTACACCCTGAAAAAGCTGAAATCTTCCCTGTTCTCGCAGGAAATTACCGGATGCCTGGAGTCTGACCGAGAGCCTGAAGGGCAGTCTGCACAGCACCGAAGTCGCTCAGCGCACCGGGCACTGGCGCGGGCCGACGGATGACGATGAGCGGCACGCCGAGGTCGCGGGCGGCCCCGATCTTGGCTCCCAGGCCCCCGGCCTCGCCGCTGTCCTTGGTCACGACGGCCCCGATGTTCCAGGCCCGCCACTGC
>JAGLBK010000218.1 GCA_018260275.1 Deinococcus sp. | reverse complement strand
TTGAGCGCTTTGAGATGGTTTTTGTCGGCTGGTCACTCAACCGTAGAGTATGAGGAAGATGTGTGCGTTAGTCAGCCTTGCGTGGGAGAAAGCCATAAAATTTCTATGCTGGTCGTCTGCTTTCTTCTCGGTAGAAGACCTTAATACAAACCAGCGGACGGCGTGTATCAGATACAGGCCGTCCGCTGTGGTTTGTAAAGCGGAGTCGTTCGTCACGGCCAGCTCCGTGCGCCCAGAAGAGAGCACCACCCGCACCGCAACTTCTCACGGCCATTCATTCAGGTCCACACGCCACAGCCCGATTTTCGTTTCCGGGCCATAAATGGGACATTTTTCGACACCAGTGACGATTTCGCGTAAGTCCTGTGTCTTTCAGGCAACAGCCCGGTTCACTGGTGCAACAAAGGTTTATCAGAGGTTCATCTGGTGGCGCATTGTCACTCGCCTCCGCTTGTGGCACAATGCGCGGCGATTCTCAACCCATTTCCGCCGGGCAGGACATTTGGAGGAACTTTAGTGACACAGGCTATTAAGCAGGTCCGACTTACCCGTGAAGGTTACGAGCGTCTTCAAAAGAATCTGGAACAGGAACAAAACCGCCTGGCCGAAGCCACCCGCATCCTTCAGGAACAGATGGAAACCAGCGCCGACAACGAAGATACCGGTCTGGAAGACGCCAAACGCGAAAAAATGACCATCGAAGGCCGCATCGAGGAGCTTGAAGATACGCTGGCCCGCGCCACCATTATCGAGGATCAGGAAAATGATGGCCGCGTGGCCCTCGGAGCCATCGTGGTGCTCAACAATGAGGCGACCAAGAAGGAAATGAAGGTACAGTTCGTCAGTGCGCCCGAAGCCGCCGTCATCGGGGGCAGTCTCCCGCGTATCAGCGAAGACAGTCCCGTCGGTAAGGAACTGGCTGGGCGTAAAAAGGGCGAGGCTTTCGTGGTCAACCTCGACAACGGCAAACAGGTCAAGTACAAGGTCAAAAGCATCGAATACTGACTCTCAGCACTCCGGGCACACCACTAAGAATGTGAATCCGGCGCAACCCTTGTAGGAAGCTTGTTTGCTTGAGACAAGTCTTTTTGCTGTTGCCGCTGGCTTCGGAGATTAAGGTAGGGCAATCAGAGGTTCAAGCAGTGCACCTAAAGTAACGATGCCGCCGCAAGAACAATATGCCCGGCGGCATCGTTATCTTTTACGTATTGCCTGCAAAGTACGGTCAGGCGGTCTTCTGCACCGCGAATTTCAGGTGAGCGCGTCCCCAGGTGTCGATGGCGTCGATAACAGTCTGAAGTTCACGTCCCGCAGGACTGAGACTGTAGATGCTGCGGGCCAGTTTGCCGTGAGTATCTTCAGTCCGCTTGTGAATGATGTCGAGTGCTTCAAGGTGTTCCAGGCGCTGGGTCAACGTCGCACTATTGCAACCGCCCACAGCACGGGCCAGCTCGTTAAAGCCTTTTTCGCCGTTCAGCAGAGAGCGCACAATATGCAAGACCCACTTTTCCTGCAACACCCCGATAGCCTGGTAAACCGGGCAAAAGCTGGGCTGGTCAGTCGTCATACCCGTCACTCTACACCCCGGAGACAATTAAATCAGGACATGGATTACATCACTTGACTTTTTAAATCAGATTGTCTACTGTCATGGGTATGACTGCGACCACCACCAGACCCGCCAGCGTTACCGAAGCCATCGAAACCCGCCGGAGCATTCGCAAGTATGTTCAGGAACCCATGAATCAGGGCGACCTGCACGAAATCCTGCGTCTGGCGAGCCTCGCGCCGACGGCCAACAATGTGCAACCGACCCGCTTTGTGGTGGTGCAGGACAAGGCGCTGAAAGACAAACTGATGGAAGCGTCCTACAACCAGCAGCAGGTGAGCAACGCGCCCGCCGTGATCGTGGTCTACAGCGACATGGAAGACTTCCTGGGCAATGTCGAAGAAACCGTGCACCCCGGCATGGGAGCCGACCAGATCACGGCCCGTGCCGAGGGTCTGCGCCAGAACTTCGTGAACCAGGACGTGGCCCAGCGCGGACAGTGGGGACTGGCCCAGGCCAACATCACGTTCGGGTTCCTGATGCTGGCCGCCCGTGGCCTCGGCTACGACACCAACCCCATGCTCGGGTTCCAGCCGGAAAAAGTCCGTGAACTGCTCGGCCTACCTGAACACGTTCAGTTCGCTGGCATCATGCCCATCGGCCAACGCGCTGAAGAAGGCTTCCCACACCACCGCCACAGCGTCGAGCGCATCACCAAGTTCATGTAATCCACTTCCACAGCTTTCTCCGGGACAGGGCCGCTTCCAAGATGGGGGCGGTTTTTGCATTTCTCCGGGCGCCTCTGTTTATGCTGGGCCTATGCCAGAGCTGCCCGAAGTCGAGACCACCCGCCGCAAGATCGAACCGCTCCTACGCGGCCAAATCATCGAGCATATCGAGCACGGGGCACCGCACAAATACCGCAACACCCAGCTGGCCCACGGCAAACGCATCACAGGGTTGGCCCGGCGCGGCAAATACCTCATGCTGCAACTCAGCGCTGCCGACGCCGCCGACACCGATCCACACGAACTGGAACTGATTGTCCATCTGGGCATGACCGGGGGATTTCGTCAGGAGCAGGGCAAATACACCCGCGTCAGCCTGACTACCGGGGCCAGCACGCTCTATTTCGACGACCCGAGGCGCTTCGGCAAAATGACCGTGGTTAGACCTGGAGAGTACGCCAGTATGCCGACGCTGGCCGCCATGGGGCCTGAACCCCTTTCCAGCGACTTTCAGCCAGACAGATTTACCGAACTGGCCCGTGAATGTGGGGCTGTCAAGCCGTGGCTCCTCTCACAAAAACCGGTCAGTGGTGTGGGAAACATCTATGCCGATGAGAGCTTGTGGCAGGCCAGAATTCACCCAGCCCAGACCAGATTGACCGCAACCGAGGCCGGACGGCTCTATCAGGCTATCTGCGAAGTGATGTCGGCAGCGGTCGAAGCCGGAGGAAGCTCACTGGGCAACGGCGTCTCGAATTACCGCCAGCACGACGGAGTGCCTGGCCGTTTTCAACACGAACACCACGTTTATGGTCAGGCGGGCAAGCCCTGTGCCCGGTGCGGCACCGAGATTGTTAGAATAGTGCTGGGACAGCGCGGAACCCATTTTTGCCCTCAGTGTCAACAGCTGCGCCCCTCAAAGCCCTCAAAGTAGGCCGCGTTCCACCAGCAGGCGCCGGGCATGCCACATGGTCAGACCGCTCGAAGCGTCCTGAATCTCCCCCGCTTCCAGTAACCGGTAGGCCTCTGTCAGCGGCACCGTGACCCGCTCGATGGTCTCGGTCGCCTCATGCGCCATTTCTCCAAGTGTCACCCCGAGCGCCAGATAGGCATAAAACGCCACTCCGCTGATACTCGGCTGCGGATAGAAGCCCGGCAACGCCAGCCATTCGTGTGCGTGGCCCCCTACCTCTTCAAGCAGTTCACGCTCGGCGGCGTGTCGGAGCTCTTCGCCCCGTTCGACTCCGCCCGCCACGATTTCAGTAATGGTCGCCCGCAACGGATAACGGTATTGCCGGATCAACACCGCCTCCCCCGCCGCCGTTACCGGAAAAATAAAGACGGCCCGTGGACCACGTGGGCGGTACTGGTAGGTCGTTTCGGTCCCTTCACTTACCCGTACCCGATCTTCCATGACCGGGCGAAACCCGCCGACCAGCTGACGGCTCGACAGGGTCTGCCAGGGTTGGTGTTCGTCCTCGGTGAGCTGGCTCCAGCTGGGGTGCTCGGTCATGTTCCCAGGCTAGCGCTTTGGCCCCATAGCGCCCACATTCGCGCAAAGGCGTCCAGGGGTTGACATATTTGAGCGTGTCGCGTAGACTTCTTTTCGCCCGAGAAAAAGGGCGAGAGCGAAAAAAGGTAATAGAGCAATCTAGAGCCTCGCTGGGACGCATGAAAATCTGGTGTTAGTGACGATGACAGGCCCATTCGACAGAGTGGTGTGAGCGGCAGACCCTCCCGGTTTGCTCCAGATTCACGAATAGAGGAAGCAGCTTTAAGCTGCGGAATCACATAAAGACATCCCACCGGGATGTCGGCCAAGCACTTGATGTTTGGATCAACACTTATCAATCACAGTCATCTGACTGTATTGAACCATTTTTTGGAGAGT